>JAYUCA010000510.1:0-6968 GCA_043740535.1 Rhodospirillales bacterium
GCATCGTCACTGCGAGCTCTTGCGAAGCAGTCCAGGGCGGCCAGACCTGATCTATCGGTCCTGGATCGCTTCGCAAGGGCTCGCGATGACGAGTCATTACTTAATGTCCCTGGCATAAGTCATGCCGAAGTCCGAATGAGTCCGTATATGCGATAGCCCTGCTACCGTGCCCCCGCCGGATCGACGCTCGGCGCCAGCACTTTCGCCGGAAACCGGCAGAACTCGGTCGCCACGCAGCGGAAGCATTCCGGCCGGCGCGCCTTGCACACGTAGCGCCCGTGCAGGATCAGCCAGTGGTGCGCCGGCCGCAGCATCTCCGCCGGGATGCGTTTCACCAGCCCGTCCTCCACGACCCGCACCGTCTTCCCGGGCGCGATCCCGGTGCGGTTGCCCAGGCGGAAGATGTGCGTGTCGACCGCCATCGTCGCCTGCTCGAACGCCACGTTCAGCACGACGTTCGCCGTTTTACGGCCTACGCCCGGCAGCGCCTCCAGCGCGTCGCGCTCGCCGGGCACCTGGCCGCCGTGCCGTTCCAGCAGCAGCGCCGACAACGCGACGACGTTCTTCGCCTTGGCCTGCCACAGGCCGATGCTGCGGATGTGGCGGCCGACGCCATCGACCCCCAGGGCCACCATCGCCGCCGGGTCGGGGGCATCGGCGAACAGGCCGCGGGTCACCTTGTTGACCGCGACATCGGTCGTCTGCGCGGACATCACGACCGCCACCAGCAGCTCGAACGTGTTCACGAACAGCAGCTCGCTCTCCGCCTCCGGATACGCGCCGCTGAGCGCCGTCAGGAAGCCGCGCACCTGCGCCAGCGTCATCGGCGGCGTCTTGCGGACCCGGATGGCCATCAGTGCGCCGCCACGCGCTTGTGGTGGCCGGACATCTCGTCCCCAGCGCTCGCCCCCAGGCGCATCGCGAAAGGCGCCGCGCACAGGCTGACGCCCGCCACCACCAGCACCGCGACCGAGAAATCCCCCAGGGACGGCGCCTCCCGCCCCGAGACCCCGCGGGCGATCTCCAACGCCCCGGCGCCCACCGTGATGCCCATCGTCAGCGACAGCTGCTGGATCGTCGAGTACAGGCTGCTCGCGGCGCTCATCCGCTCCCTGGGGATGTCCGCATAGGCGATCGTGTTGTATGCCGTGAACTGCAACGACCGCAGGAACCCGCCCAGCACCAGCAGCGCGTAGATCGCCGCCATCGGCCAGCCGGGGCGGAACGCCGCGATCGCCGCCACCAGCGCCGCCGACAGCACCGCGTTCCAGCCCAGCACCGCCCGGAATCCGAAGCTGCGCAGCGCCCACTGCGCCGCCGGCTTCATCGCCATCGCGCCCACGGCGCTGGCGAACGTCACCGCCCCGCTCTCGACGGCCGACATCCCGAACCCCAGCTGCAGCATCAGCGGCAGCAGGAACGGGATCGCCCCCACCCCGATGCGGAAGCACGACCCGGCCGTCACCGAGACCGCGAAGGTCGGCACGCGCATCAGCGCCAGGTCCAGCAAGGGCCGCTCCGTGCGCCGCGCATGCCGCACATACAGCGCGGCGCAGGCCAGCCCGCCCAGCATCAACGCCGCCGTCGCCGCCAGCGGCAGCACGCCGCGCCCCGCCGTCTCGAACCCGAACATCAGGCACGACAGCGCCGCACCCGACAGCAGCAGGCCCAGCCAGTCCAGCCGGCCTGGCGCAGGCTCCCGCACGTCATCCACATAGCGCGATACCAGGACGATCCCCAGGCAGCCGATCGGCACGTTGATGTCGAATATCCAGCGCCAGTTGGCATAGGTGACGATAAAACCGCCCACCGGCGGCCCCAGGATGGGCCCGATCAGCGCCGGCGCCGTCAGCCACGCCATCGCGGCCACCAGCTCGCTTTTCGCCACCGACCGGATCAGCAGCAGCCGCCCCACGGGCACCATCATCGCGCCGCCGATGCCCTGCACGATGCGCGCCGCCACCAGGAACGGCAGGCTGGTGGCCGCCCCGCACAGCACCGAGCCCAGGGTGAACACCCCGATCGCGATGCGGAACACCTGACGGGACCCGTAGCGGTCGGCCATCCAGCCGCTGACCGGGATGAACACCGCCAGGCTCAGCAGATAGGACGTCAGCGCCACGTTCATGTGCAGCGGATCGGCGCCGAAGGCCCGGGCCATGGTGGGCAGCGCCGTGGCCACCACGGTACTGTCCAGGTTCTGCATGAACAGCGCGCTCGCCACGATCAGCGCCGTCAGCCGCGTGCGCGCCGGGTCGGGCGCTATCTCCGTGTCCTGCCTGCCGTCCCGCTAGGGCACCAGGACAGTGCTCCCGGTCGTCTTCCGCCCCTCCAGCGCCGCGTGGGCCAGGGCCGCGTCCTTCAAGGCGAAGGTCTGGTTCACCTCGATCTTCACGGCGCCGCTGCGCACCGCGTCGAACAGGTCCGCCGACGACGCCGCGAGGTCGGCGGCCTTCGACGTATAGGTGGCGAGCGTGGGGCGGGTGATATACAGGCTCCCCTTCGCCGACAGCACGCCCAGGTCGAAGGGCGGCACCGGGCCAGAGGCGTTGCCGAACGTCACCATGAGCCCCAGCGGCGCCAGGCAATCGAGGCTGGCGCCGAACGTGTCCTTGCCGACGCTGTCATACACGACGGGCACCATGGCGCCCCCGGTCAGCTTCTTGACGTCCGCCGCGAGGGTCTGGTGGCCGATGATCACGTGGGCGGCGCCATGCTCGCGCGCCATCGCGGCCTTTGCCTCGGTCGACACCACCCCGATCACGGTGGCGCCCAGATGTGCGGCCCATTGGCACATGATCAGGCCGACACCGCCGGCCGCGGCGTGCACCAGGATCGTGTCGCCCGGCTTCACCTTGTAGGTCCGCCGCAGCAGATACTGCGCCGTCATGCCCTGCAGCATCATCGCCGCCGCCGTCTTGTCGTCGATGCCGTCCGGCACCTTGACCAGGCGGTCCGCGGTGATGACCCGGTCCGTCGCGTAGGCGCCGATCGGCCCCGTGGCATAGGCCACCCGGTCGCCCACCTTCACCGCCGTGACGTCGGCGCCCACCGCGGTGACGACCCCGGCGGCCTCCATCCCCAGCGTCGCCGGCATCGTCGGGATTTTGTACAGGCCGGTGCGGAAATAGACGTCGATGTAGTTCAGCCCCACCGCCGTGTGATGCACGAGCGCCTCGGCCGGACCGGGCTCGGGCGTGGGAACATCCTCCCATTGCATCACCTCGGGGCCGCCATGCGCGTGGATCCGGATCGCCTTAGACATCATGGTCCCCCAGCCGCCGCACGAGGCGGTTCGACAAACAGCCCCGAATTAGGGCCGCGCTCAACTTGCAGCAAGCGGCGCTTGGTTTCCAGCCCATCTCCGCCCGAGTAGCCGCCGATGCCCCCCGTCGCCACCACCCGGTGGCATGGAATCAGGATCGGGATCGGGTTGTCGCCGTTCGCCTGGCCCACCGAACGCGCGCCGCCGCCGGCGACCAGCGCGATTTCCTTGTAGGTCCGCACGGCGCCATACGGGATTGCCGCCAGCGCCGCCCAAACACGCTGCCGATACGCGGTGCCGGCTGGGCGCAGCGGCAGGTCGAAGCCCTGCCGCTCCCCATCGAGGTATGCCTCGATCTGCGCCCGGGCGTCCTGCAGCAGCGGGGTCTCCGTCTGGTCGCGCCCCCATCCCCAGTCCAGGGCGACGATCGCCCCGTCCTCCTCGGTGACGGTCAGGACATCGAGCAGCGACGTCCGGAAAGAAAGCTGCGGCACGAGGCCCCCTTGGGAGTTGCCAGGGAACACCATTCCGGTCCGGCGACGCTGTCAAGCCGCCCTGTTCTTCAAGGCAATCGGGTGGATGACGACCATTGACCAGAAGAGTACTCACCGTGGAAGTGCTGATCTCTGTGGTCTCTGTGCCTCTGTGGTCGTTTTCCCTTGGGGCGAGAGCGTCGCTGAACCGTTCACCCGATTGCCCTGCAGCCCCGTCGCATGGCGGCGCCTGCCCACCCATGCTACGCCGCCACGATGCACGCCGGCCCTCCCGACCCCGCCGCCACCCTGCCGCAGCCGGTGCAGGACCGTCTGCGCGCGTATGCCGACCTGCTCGCCACCTGGACGCGGCGGATCAACCTCGTCTCCCGCAACGACATCCCGCACATCTGGCCCCGCCATGTGCTCGACAGCCTTCGGCTGATCCCCTTCATCCCCGCCTGCACCGACCGGGCCATAGACCTTGGCTCCGGCGCCGGGCTGCCTGGCCTCGTGCTGGCCATCGCCACCGGCATCCCGTTCGACCTCGTTGAATCCGACCGCCGGAAGTGCGCCTTCCTGCAGGAAGCCGCGCGCATCACCCAGGCGCCGGTCACCATCCACACCGCCCGCATCGAGGCCTGCGCCCTGGCCCCCGCACGCCTCGTCACCGCCCGCGCGCTTGCCCCGCTGCCGGCCCTATTGGCGCTCGCCTTCCCGTTCCTGGCCCCCGGCGGCGCCATGCTGCTGCCGAAGGGCGCCGGGGCCGACCAGGAGATGCAGGACGCCGCCAGACTGCACCGCTTCCACGCGACCAAGGCCGGCGCCCCCGGGCATCCGATCCTGGTTCTCAGTCGAACCGAACCCTGCCATGTCTGACAGCTTCGCCGCCGCGCCGCGCCGCCGCATCGTCGCGGTCGCCAACCAGAAGGGCGGCGTCGGCAAGACCACGACCGCCATCAACCTGGCCACCGCGATGGCCGCGGCCGGCGAGGAGGTGCTGCTGATCGACCTCGACCCGCAGGGCAACGCCTCCACCGGGTTCGGCATCGGCCGCGACAACCGCACGCCGGGCACCTACAACCTGCTGACCGGCGAGAACTTCGTCGACACCACGATGCGCCGGACCGGCATCCCCGGCCTGTTCATCGTGCCCGCAGACGCGAACCTGGCCGGCGCCGAGATCGAGCTGTCGGCGCAGCCCCGGCGCGAGTACCGCCTGAAGGACGCCATCGCCCAGGCCGCGCTGAACGTGACCGTCATCATCGACTGCCCGCCCAGCCTGGGCCTGCTGACCGTCAACGGCCTGGTGGCCGCCGACGCCGTCCTGGTCCCGTTGCAATGCGAGTTCTTCGCCCTGGAAGGAATCAGCCAACTCGTGCAAACCATCGAGCGGGTCCGCCGCAACCTCAACACGAAGCTGGAGCTGCAGGGCATCGTCCTGACCATGTACGACCGCAGGAACAACCTCTCGGAAGCCGTCGCCAAAGACGTGCGCAGCGTGTTCGCCGACGCCGTCTACGACACCGCCATCCCGCGCAACGTCCGCATTTCCGAGGCGCCCAGCCACGGCAAGCCGGTCCTGCTGTACGACCCGCGCTCCCCCGGGGCGCTGGCCTACACCCGCTTTGCCGACGAGTTCTTGGCGCGCGAGCACCGCCATATGCGGGCGCCCGTCCGATGAGCGCGCCGCCGCGCGGCCTGGGCCGCGGCCTGGCTGCCCTGCTGGGCGAGGCCGCCCCCGGCAGCGCCAGCAGCCGCACCACCTTGTCGGTCGTCGTGCTCGAACCGGGCCCCTTCCAGCCCCGCCGCGGCATGAACGACGAGGCGCTGGCCGAGCTTGCCGCGTCCATCCGGCAGCAGGGGGTGCTGCAGCCGCTGCTGGCCCGGCCGCACCCCACGGCACACGGCATGTTCCAGATCATCGCCGGCGAACGCCGCTGGCGGGCCGCGCAATCGGCCGGGCTGCACGAGGTGCCGGTGCTGGTCCGCGCGCTGACGGACACGCAGGCGATGGCGGCTTCGCTGGTCGAGAACCTGCAGCGCCAGGACCTCGATGCCATCGAGGAGGCAGAGGGCTACGAGCGCCTGTCGAGCGAGTTCGACCTTGCCCAGGAAGACCTGGCCCGGCTGGTCGGCAAGTCGCGCAGCCACGTCGCCAACATCGTCCGCCTGCTGCAGCTTCCGCCCGACATCCGCGCGCATGTCCAGACCGGCGCGCTGTCGGCCGGCCACGCGCGGGTGCTGCTGGGCCACAGGAACGCCGCGGCGCTGGCCCGCACGATCATCGCCCGCGGCCTGAACGTCCGGCAGGCGGAGGCGCTGGCCGCCGGGCCGAGGGACGCGAAGCCGAAGCCCGAGCCCGACGCCGAACGCCGGGCGCTGGAGCACGACCTGTCCCGGGCGCTGGGCCTGTCCGTGAAGGTGGAGTTCAACGGGGCCGGGGGCGCGGTCCGCATCGCCTACAAGTCCCTGGACCAGCTCGACGCCCTGATCGCCAAACTGACCCGCTGACGCAAGCCTGTCCTGCAAGGAGCCAGAATACCGATGCCCCGCCTGCCAGACCTCGACCCCGCCGCCCTGACGGCGGAACAGCGGCCCGTGTATGACGCCATCGCCAGCGGCCCGCGCGGCGTGGTGCACGGCCCGCTGGCCGTGTGGCTTCGCCGCCCGCAGCTTGCGGACAGGGCGCAGTCGCTGGGCGCCTATTGCCGCTTCGGCAGCAGCCTGTCGCCGCGCCTGTCCGAGCTGGCGATCCTGGTGACCGCCCGCGTCTGGGGCAGCGAGTTCGAATGGTGGGCGCACAAGGCGCACGCGCTGAAGGCCGGGCTCCCGGCCGACGTGATCGAGGCCATCCGCACGAACGGGGCCCCGGCCCTGACCGAGCCCGAAGACGAGGCCGTCTATGCCGTCGCGACCACCCTGAACCGCGACCGCAGGCTGGACGACGCGCTGTATGCGCGTGCGATCGCGGTCCTGGGAGAGGGGCGGCTGATCGATCTGGTCGGCGTGCTCGGCTACTACACGCTGATCTCGATGACGATCAACACGTTCGAGGTTGCCCGCCCCGACGGCGCCCCGCCGGAGCTTGGTTAGGACTGTTGCCAGCGGCACGGCTGCCTGTCGCACGACTGGATCCCCGGGCCAAGAAGGCCCGGGGATAACGTGGCGGGGCGGAGATTATGCCAGGAATATCAAGCGTTGACCGGTCCGCATCGTCACTGCGAGCT
>JAYUCA010000511.1:0-10425 GCA_043740535.1 Rhodospirillales bacterium
ATGGCGCACGCCACCGGTCTTCGCGCGCTGGATGACGGCGTCGAGGATCGGCGTCAGCTCGTCGAGGTACGGGAAGCTCATTTGGTTCCAGTCGAGCAGCACCAGGTCGGCCGCGGTGCCGACCTCCAGCGTGCCCAGCTGGTCGCCGAACGCCGTCGTGCGCGCGCCGCCGACCGTCGCCATCGTCAGCACCTGGTCCATGCTGGGAACCTCGCTGTCATCGAGGCCGGGAACACGGTGCGCGCGCAGCACCAGGCGCATCTCCTGCAGCATGTCGCGGTCGTCGTTGATCCCGGCCTCGTCGAGCCCGATGGCGACGTTCACGCCCTCGGCCACGAAGCGGTTCAGCGGCGCCACGCCCGAGCGCAGCCGGAAGTTGCTGCTGCAGTTGTGGCAGATGCAGGCGCCAGCCGCGGCCACGCGGGCGATGTCCTTCTCGTTCAGCCAGACGCCGTGCCCCAGCGTCATGCGCGGGTTCATCAGGCCGAACCGGTCGAGATACTCGACCGCGGTGCACCCGCCCCGGCGCATCGCATATTCCTTCTGGAGCGCCGTCTCGACCAGGTGCATGTGCAGCGGCACCTGGTATTTCTCCGACGCCGCAGCCAGCTTCGTCAGCGCCTCGTCGCTGCACCAATGGAGGTTCGCGGGCGCCAGCTGGATGCGCACCCGATCCTTGCCCGCGTTGGCCGAATGCATGGAGGCGAACATGTCCATGGCGCCGTCGAGCGACAGCTGGAAGCGGTCGAACCAGGCCCGCATCGGCCCGCGCAGGTCCGGAGGCAGCGAGGCGACCAGCTCCGCATCGTCCTGGTAGACGAGCCGGTTCTGGTCCCGCACCGCGTAGCAGTAGGATACCCGCATGCCGATGTCCTCGTAGGCGCGCACGACGTCGTCGGCGCGCGCCTGGACCTCGGCCGGCGTGCCCGGCAGCCAGCCGTGGATGTGCTGGACTGTGGTGATGCCGGAGCCGACCATCTCGAAGGCGGAGTAGAGCGTGTCCAGGTACAGGTTCAGGTTGCGCGCCACCATGCGGGTCACGAACCACAGCTCCAGCGGCATGTCCGGAGAGCCGAGCTGCACGGGCGTCAGGCCGACATGGTGGTGGCCATTGACGAAGGCCGGCAGCAGGATCTCGTTCCCCGTGCCCACGACCGGCGTGTTGGGATACTTCCGGTGCAGCGCCTCGTAGCTGCCGACCTCGGCGATGATGCCGTCGTCCTGCAGCACGGCGCCGTCCGGGATGGTCTTCACGTCGTAGGCGCCGGCTGTGGGCGCAAGGGCGGCTTTGCTGCGGATCAGCGTCTGGGCCACGTGGGGTTTCTCCGGTTGGGTGAAGGGGGGCGGGTCAAGCTAGGCGTGCCGGGCTGCAGATGTCAGGTGGAAATGACTTCCTGTTCGGCGAAGGCGCGGTCCACCTCGTCCTGCAGCAGGCCGGTCAACTGGCGGCGCAGGGCCTCGGCCTCTGGGCTGAACGGGTCTCGCGGCCGGGGCATGTCGATGGGCACCACGGCCTTGATGCGCCCGGGCCGCGAGGTGAACACCACGACCCGGTCCGCCAGCGCCACCGCCTCGTCGATGTGATGCGTGACGAACAGCACCGAGGCTGCGGAACTGCGCCACACATCCAGCAGGAACTCCTGCATCTTGGCCCGGGTCTGCACGTCCAGGGCGGCGAACGGCTCGTCCATCAGCAGCACCTTCGGCCGCATCGCCAGCGCCCGCGCGACGGCCACCCGCTGGCGCATGCCGCCGGAAAGCTCGTCCGGCCGTTTGTCGATCGCCTGCGACAGCCCGACGCGGGACAACGCCTCGGCGGCCATGGCCCGGCGCGCCTCGGGCTTGTCGCCCCGGATCGACAGGCCGAAACCGACGTTCTGGCCGACCGAGAGCCAGGGGAACAGCGACGTCTCCTGGAAGATCAGGCTGCGGTCCGGAGACGGCGCCTCCACCCGGTCGCCGAACGACCACAACTCGCCTTCGGTGACATCCTCGAGGCCGGCGACCAGATACAGCAGCGTGCTTTTGCCGCACCCGGACGGGCCGAGCAGGACCACGAACTCGCCAGGTGCGATGTCGAGGTCGATGTTGCGCAGCGCCTCATGCGCGCGGGGGGTGCCCGGCGCCCAGGTCTTGCCGACGCCGCGGCAGACGACGGCGCTGCGCTGCGAGAACGGCGCGGGCGCCCTAGAGGCCACGCAGCGCCTCCGCACCCTTCGGCACCCAGTACAGGATGCGGTTCTGCAGCAGGCGCAGCGCATAGTCGAACGCGAAGCCCAGCGCGCCGATCAGGAAGATGGTGAAGAACACGAGGCCCGGGTTGAACGTGTTGCGCGCCAGCATGATGACCTGGCCCAGCCCATAGCCCACCCCCGTGCCCTCGGCGATCAGCACCGCCATCCAGGCCGCGAACAGGTTCATCCGCAGCACCAGCAGCATCCCGGGCAGGATCGCCGGCACGATCACCCGCGCGTAGATCTGCCGCTTCGACGCCCCCATGGTGCGCGCGACATGGATGAAGTTGCGGTTGACCCCGTCGACGGCGGCGATGGTCGACAGCGTCATGTGGAACAGCAGCGCGATGACGACCATGAAGATCGCGGGCTTGTCGCCGATGCCGAACATGAAGATCGCGACCGGCAACCAGGCGATGGGCGACACCGGCGCCAGCAGCGTGATCATCGGCAGCGTCAGCCGCTCGAACAGCAGGAAATAGCGGATCGCGATGCCGAGGCCGACCGAGAGCACGGACGCGATGACGAGCCCGGAGACGACGCGGATGATGGTCGCCAGCGCCGTGTAGAAGACCGCCAACGCCGGGGGCGGGCCGGCGTTCGCCTGCTGGCCGACCTGCCAACGGCTGATGGTGTTGAAGAACTTCGCCTGCTCGGGGATGTTGCCCAGGAAGATGTGCGGCGGCGGCAGCAGGCGCCGGTCGGCCCAGCCGAGCGCCCAGCATGCCTCCCATATTGCAATGAACAGGCCGATGCTCAGCACCGCCCAGCCCACCCGCGCCACCCAGGCGGGCAGCGCGGGACGCCGGATGACGACATGGCGCCGTGCCAGCGCCGCGGACATGGCGGCGCTACGCCGACTTGTACTTGAGCTTGCTGTAGATGTCGGGGTTCTCGGCGATCGCGGCTTCGAGGAAGCTCCAGTCGATCGCGTCGCGCCCGGGCTTCTTCTTGATGTAGCCCATCTCCTGGATGGAGTTCACGCGGTCCAGGATGAACTGCGTCTGGTTGCGCGCATCGACCACCGACGGCTGCTTGCCCATGGCGATCTTCGCGTTCTCCATCGACGTCTTGTAGTAGCGCCCCACCAGGGTATCGAGCGTCTTCTGCGGCTCCGTCTCGGCCATCAGCTGGGCCACCATCATGCCCTTGATGAGCGCCTTGATCCCGGCCGGGTTCTTCTTGATCAGCTCGTCGCTGACGGCCAGCACGCAGTCGGTATAGCCCTTGCCATAGATGTCGATGCCGTTGGACAGCATGACCGAGCCCTTGACGTCGTTCAGCAGGGCGGATCCGTACGGCTCGATCGTGCAGATCATGTCGAGCGCGCCGGAGCGGAACGCCTCCACTGCTTCGGGCGTGTTGCCCATGTAGCGGACGTTGATGTCCTTGAAATCGACGCCGTTCTTCTTGCACCAGTCGTACGGCAGCACTTCCAGCGTATCGAGCTGGAAGGTGCCGAGGGTCTTGCCCTTCAGCTTGGCGGGCGTGTCGAGGCCGGGCTGGGCGACGAGCACGCAGCCCTCGATCCCGCCGCCGGCGACGATCTTCACCGGGGCGCCGGCGTCATGCAGCGCAATGAAGCTGGTGTAGGGCATCAGCCCGGCATCGACCTGCCCGGCGCCGAGGAACGTCACCTGCTCGGCAAACGTGGGCGTGGGCACGAAGTCCAGGATCAGCCCATCCTTCTGGGCGGTCTGCATCGCGTTCGTCAGGTAGAAGTTCAGGTTGCAGAAGCCGTTGCCGAAGGTTGACCGGATGTGGCTTTCGGCCGCCTGCGCGCCGTGCCCGCAGCCCATCATGGTGATGGCGCCAAGGGCTGCGCCCTTGATCGCAGCCCGGCGGCTCAGCGGTCCAGTCCAGGCGGAGGTGCAGGCAAGCGTGCTGGCCATGTCTGAAGGTCCTTCCCCGAGGTTCTGACTTACAGATGCAGGGGGCGTGCCATCCCGTTTTCGAGCAGCGCCGCCTCGATCCAGGACGCGGCCTCCAGCAGGGTCCGGTCGCTCAGCCACGGCCCGATGACCTGCAGCCCGACCGGCAGGCCGTCGGCGCCGGCGCCGCACGGAATGCTGATGGCCGGCGTCCGGGCATGGTTGAACAGCGGCGTGAAGGCCGCATGGTCGCGGTGCGCGGCGGGGCGTCCGCCGACGGTCGCCGGATCCAGAAGGTCGGCCGGCCAGGCCACGCAGGCCGTCGTCGGGCACAGCAGCAGGTCCCAACTGGTGAAAAAGCAGGCGATTGCCGCGGCGATGTGAAAACTGAATGCAGTTGCTGCCGCCACGTCGGCCGCACTCCGCCCGAGGCCGCGCTCGATCTGGACGCCGATCGCCGGGTCGAACATCGCCGGATCGGCCCGCCACATGGTCCCGAACTGATGGGCGAGACCTGCGTCCTCGATCGCCAGGATCCGCGCCTCTGCGGCGCCGTCGGGCCATGCGGGATCGGCCTCATGCACCTCCAGTCCGGCCCGGCGCAGTGCAGCCACCCCGGCATCGGCCGCCGCGCGCACGTCGTCGTCCAGCGGCAGCCCCAGTCCAAGCTGCGGGCTGTAGGCGACCCTGGTCGCAGCGATGCCGCGCAACGAGGCGGGGGGCGCCGCCATCGACAGCACGTCGGCCGGATGCATGCCCGCGATCGTGTCGAACAGCAGGCGGACGTCGGCGACGGTGCGGCCCATCGGGCAAACGCTGGCGATCCCCGGCAAGGTGCCGGGGAAGCCCCAGGGGTCTGCCACGACCCCGGGGCTCGGCTTGAACCCGACTGCGCCGACATGCGCCGGCGGACGGCGGCACGATCCGCCGCCGTCGCCACCGAGCGCCAGCGGCGCCATGTCGGCCGCCAGCGCCGCCGCGCAGCCACCCGAGGAGCCGCCGGGCGTGCGCGAGAGGTCGCGCGGATTATACGTGCGGCCATACAGGCGGTTGTCCGTGACCTCCTTGGCCCCGAACTCCGGCATGTTGCCGATGCCGATCACGACCGCCCCTGCGCGACGCATGCGCGCCACGGCCAGCGCGTCCCGTTCGGGCCGGAAATCCCGGAACAAGGGGGATCCCTGGGTGATGCGCCGCCCGGCAACCCAGATCGAGTCCTTCACCACCACCGGCACGCCCGCCAACGGCAGCGCCTCGCCCGCGGCCACCCGGGCCCGCAGCGCCGCGGCCTCGGCCCGGGGCGCCGCCTCGTCATGATCCACCAGCGCATTCACGGCGGGGTTCGTGCGGCGGATCTGACCGAGGAAGGCCTCGATGACCTCGACCGGGTCGGCCCGACCGTCCGCGACCGCCCGGGCGATCGCCGGCGCGTCCATCCCGACGATGCCGCGCTCGCCGTGCGGCCGCGTCTCAGGCGCGCGGGACGAAGAAGCTCTCACCGGCCACGTAGCGCCGCCCGGGGGACAGGTCGGGGGGGGGACCCTGCTCCGTCCGGGAATCGAAGGTCAGCTCGACCTGGACGCCGCTCGGGTCGTAGGCGAATAGCTGCCACAGCGGCGTACCCGGCACGATGAACTCGCGGTACGGGATGCCGTGGTCCCGCAACCGCGCGACGAAGTCATGGTAGCCGCGCGCCGTCAGCGAGACGTGGTCGATGGCGGCGGTGCCCAGGGGCGCAGTCCCATCGGGGCCGAGCGCCGGGCCACCGGCATAGATATGGAAGATCGGGCCGGGACCGGGCAGGCCAAGCCACGCGCCGGGATAGCCGAAATCGGGCCTGTGCATCTCCTGCAGGCCCAGCACCCCGATGTAGAAGGCCCGGGTCGCGGAAAGATCGACCGTCTTGATGGCGACATGCAGCAGGCCTTCGATACCCGCGGAGGCGACTGCGCCCGTGGTTGCCGCGCTCATCCCGGGATGAACCGGTCAAGGCCCAGCGCGTGCCCGGCCACCCGTCTGTTGGCCTCGAGCAGCCAGGGCGTCGCCTCGGCCGCACGCGCGGCCTGGGCCGCGTAGTCGCGCCGGAACGACGGCATCACGGCCGCGGCTTCGGCCCGCAGGGCCGCCTCGTCGATCGTCGTCATCCGCCCGTTCTCCATCACCATCTCGCCCCCGATCATCACGCTGTGCACCCCCCGTCCGGATTCCGCAAACACCACCTGGCGCGCGGCGCTGTTGAACGGCACGTAGGCGATGTCCGCCAGGTCCAGGAACACCAGGTCCGCCAGGTATCCCGGCGCGATCACGCCCACCTCGCCCGCCAGGCCGACGGCCTGGGCGCCCCCCGTCGTTGCCGCCGCGATGGCGGTCGTCGCATGCACGCCGGTCGGATTGGGGTCCGACCCGGCGGCCAGCAAGCACAGCAGCTTCATCGCCGAGAACATGCTTTGGCAATCCCCGCAGCTGCAGTTGTCGCACCCCAGCGCGATGTTCACCCCGGCGTCGATGACCCGGCGCATCGGGGCCACGCCGCTTTTCAGTTTCAGGTTGCTCGCCGGGTTGTGCGCGAGCCCGGAGCCGGCACGGGCCAGCATCTCGATCTCCGCGTCCGTGACCCAGACCCCGTGCGCGATCGTCAGACGCTGGTTCAGCAGGCCGACCTCGTCCAGCCAGCGCAGCATCGAGCCCCCTTTCGCGCCGTAGATCGACCGGGCCTTCGCGGCCTGGGCCTTTGTTTCGTAAGCGTGGGTCAGGACGGGCAGACCGTATCGCTGCGACAGCGCGGCGATCCCTTCCAGCAGGGCGCGGCTGGACCGCTGCGGTCCCGACGGGCTGAGCGCCCACCGCAGACGGGGGGGCAGGGGGTCGATCCGGCGGATCTGGGCCTCGACGAAGTCCAGCTGCTCCCGCGCGTCGGCAGGTGCGCCGCGGACCAGGGCCTGGACTGCCTCGGGCGCGTCGTCCGGCAGGAAGGGCGCGATATCCAGCGCGGCCACGTCCCTGACCGCGGCCGAGAACACGACCCGCAGCCCGCTTTCGGCATAGGCGGCCAGCACGGTGTCGAGCGACGCCTCCGTCATGGGCACCAGGGAATTCATGTCCTGCACCGTCGTGACGCCGTGCCGGATGCAGTCCACCGCGCCGATCAGCGTGCGCAGCCGCACCTCGCGTGCGCTGCGCGGGCCCAGATACGCGGGCTGGGAGTGCAGCGCCCAGACGTCGAAGGGCATGTCCTCCAGCAGGCCTTTCTGCAGCACGTCGTAGGAGTGGTAGTGCGCGTTGACGAAGCCCGGCAGGATCAGCAGGCCGGACGCGTCGAAGACAAGGGGGCCGGGGCCGGGTTCGGCGACCGGCGCGCTGCCGGCGGGATCGATGCTCAGGATGCGGCCGGCGCGGACCCGGATGTCGCAGGCCTGCGGCTGGTGCGGGTCGCCGCCCGGCAGCCAGGCACGGCCGCCGGTGATCAGAGTGTCCGCTGTGGTTTCCATCGAGGCTCTCTTCCCGGACTGCAGGAGAGCGAGTGTTCAGCCGATCGCGCTGTTTGACCAGCGGCATCCGCCCCGGGCCGGACGCGGTCCGATGCAAGGGGGCTTGTCCGGCGACGATCGCCTTGGATCGCTGTGCCGGACAAGCCCCTTTCAGGCGGGTTGGAAGCGGCGGCGCTGCCGTCAGATCTCCTTGCGCTGCATCATGCCGGCCATCGTCTCCGCCTGGCGGATCGCCAGCGAGACGATGGTCAGCGTGGGGTTGCATGCGGCGCCCGAGGTGAACTGGCTTCCGTCCGAGACGAACAGGTTCTTGACGTCGTGCGTCTGGCCGAACCCGTTGACCACGCCGTCGCGCGGCTTGGCGCTCATGCGGTTGGTGCCCAGGTTGTGCGTGCTGGGGTAGGGGGTCGTGTTGAATGTCCGCGTGGCGCCCACCGCGTCATAGATCGCCGCACCCTGCGTGTAGCCGTGGTTGCGCATGGCCACGTCGTTCGGGTGGTCGTCGAAATGCACGCTGGCGACCGGCATGCCGTTCTTGTCCTTGGCCGTCGGGTCCAGCGTGATGCGGTTGGTCTCGCGGGCCATGTCCTCGCCCACCAGCCACATGCCGGCCATGTGGGGGTAGTCCTCCATGGCAGAGCTGAAGCTGCGGCCCCAGCCGCCGGGGTCCAGGAAGGCGGCCATGAACGGCAGTCCGAGCGACAGCGTCTCCATCTCGTAGCCGCCGACGAAGCCGCGCTTGGTGTCGTGCTTCGCCTCGTCGCGCACGATGCCGGCCATGGTCGTGCCGCGATACATGTGCACCGGCTTCTCGAAGGTGGCGTAGACGCTGCCGGTCATGTGCCGCATGTAGTTCCGCCCGACCTGGCCGGAGGAGTTGGCCAGCCCGTCCGGATACATCGAGGACGCCGAGTTCAGCAGCAGACGCGGGCTTTCGAGCGAGTTGCCCGCGACGGCGACGACGCGCGCCTTCTGGCGCTGCGTGGCGCCCTTCTCGTCGACGTAGACGACGCCCGTCACCTTGCCGGACGCGTCATGCTCGATGGTCGTGACCATGCTGCGCGGCCGCACCTCCAGGTTGCCGGTGGCCTCGCCCTTGGGGATCTCGGCCACCAGGGTCGACCACTTGGCGCCGGACTTGCAGCCCTGGAAACAGAACCCGATCTGCTGGCAGGCGCCGCGCCCGTCGCGGGGCTGGCTGTTGATGGCCATGTTGCCGCTGTGGAATTCCTTGTAGCCCAGCTTCTGCGCACCGGCCGCGAGCACCTTGTAGTTGTTGTTGCCCGGCAGGCGCGGGATGCCGTTGGTGCCGGTGACGCCCATCTTGATCTCGGCCTTGGTGTAGTAGGGCTCGAGCTCGGCCAGCGTGATCGGCCAGTCCGCCAGGTTGGCGCCGGGCAGCGCGCCATAGGTCGTGCGGGTCTTGAACTCGTGCGCCTGGAAGCGCAGCGACGCGCCGGCCCAGTGCGTGGTGGAGCCGCCGACCGCCTTGACGATCCAGGCCGGCAGGTTCGCGAAGTCCTTCGCCACCCGCCACGTGCCGGACGTGGTCCGCATGTCGGTCCAGGCGAGCTGAGTGAAGCTTTCCAACTCGTCGTTGACGAAGTCCTGCGTCTCGTAGCGGCCACCTGCCTCCAGGATCACCACCTTGACGCCGCGCTGCGCGAGCTCGTTGCCCAGCGTGCCGCCGCCGGCGCCCGAGCCGACGATGCAGACGACGCTGTCGTCGTTCAGATCGAATTTTGCCATGTTGTTGCTCCCCCCCAGGGCTTCATCGTCGCGCGCTCGTGGCGCGGACGACGAAGATGCTCGCCAGAATTCAGGCTGTCGGCAGCCAGTCGATGTCGGCGAAGCCGCGGGCGATGTAGCCGCCCTTGTCCGCCGATGCGCCTTCGTAGCCGAACTTCGGCCACAGCTCTTTTTGGTTATAGAGCGACACGACCAGGTCGCCGCGCAGCTTGGCGAAGAACGGCGTATGGGCGATGCCGTTCAGGATCGCCACGCGATCGGCCTCCCAGTTCAGCGTCATGTAGCTTGCCGCCTTGAACTTCGATGCCGCGTCCTCGTCCAGCCGCGCCACGCCATCGGCGAGCAGCGCCTTCTTGCCGGCGTCGGCGGCCAGGGCGTCATAGCTGGCGCAGGCGGCGACGTAGTATTTGTCGGCCAGGTGATCGTGCGGGAAGATGTCGCGGGCCACCTTCACCAGGGTGGCGGCAACGTGCGGCGAGAGGTTCTTCGCCCCTTGCGCCCATGCCGCGTCTGCCGAGATGCCGACCGCGATTGCGGCCGCAGCAGGGGCTGCCGCCGTGGCAGCCATAAACCCGCGCCGGCCGAGTGCTGCCGGTCTGTTGATCGTTCTCATCGTCATGGCCTCCCTTTTCTGATTATTCAGGTTTACCGATACCTGCCGTGCTGCTGCAGCACCTCGATGCGGTAGCCGTCGGGGTCGGTGACGAAGAAGAACTTCGCCAGCAGCGCGCCGTCGCGGTGGAATTCCTTGATCGCCTGCGGGTGCAGGTGTTCAGCCTCGAACCGGGCATGCTCGGCCACCAGGTCCGTCACGACGAACGCGATGTGACCGTAGCCGTCGCCCATCGCATAAGGCTCGGCGCGGTCCAGGTTGACCGTCAGCTCCAGCTCGAAATCGTCCTCGTCGCTTTTCAGATAGATCAGCGTGAAGGTGTCGAACGCCAGGCGTGTCGCGACCTTCATTCCGAAGGCGCGCTGGTAGAAATCGACGGCCCGGGTCTCCTCGGCGACGCGGATCATCGAATGGATCGGCTTGGCCACTAACTGTGCTCCTGCAACCAGGTGATGATAGTCTGCCGGACC
>JAYUCA010000512.1:0-24417 GCA_043740535.1 Rhodospirillales bacterium
CCCCGCTGCGCGAAGGCGGGTTCTGGCAGGTCATCACGATCTGCGCCTGCGGGGCCTTCATCTGCTGGGCCCTGCGCCAGGCAGAGATCAGCCGCAAGCTCGGCATGGGCTATCACGTGCCGATCGCCTACGGCGTCGCCGTGTTCGCCTACATCTCGCTGGTGGTGATCCGGCCGGTGCTGATGGGCGCCTGGGGCCATGGCTTCCCCTACGGCATCTTGAGCCACCTGGATTGGGTGTCCAACACCGGCTACCAATACCTGCATTTCCACTACAACCCTGCGCACATGCTGGCGGTGACGTTCTTCTTCACCACGGTGCTGGCGCTCAGCATGCACGGCGGCCTGGTGCTGTCGGCAGCCAACCCCGGCAAGGGCGAGGTGGTCAAGACCGCCGAGCACGAGAACACCTTCTTCCGCGACAGCATCGGCTACTCCATCGGCACGCTGGGCATACACCGTCTGGGCCTGTTCCTGGCATTGAGCGCCGGGTTCTGGAGCGCGGTGTGCATCGTCATCAGCGGCCCGTTCTGGACCCGCGGCTGGCCCGAGTGGTGGGGCTGGTGGCTGAACCTGCCGATCTGGAACTAGCTCTCAACAAGACACTTGGATTGACTGCGTCTTCAGGGCCCAATCGCCGGAAGACGCCTGGATGGATGGAGCGCCACGACCATGGCCGAATACCAGAACATCTTTACCCGCGTGCAGGTGCATGGCCCCCTCTATCCGGGCACGCCGCAGGGGCGCGGCGACTGGACACGCACCGGCAAACCGACCTTCGTGCATCTGTTCGGCATGCTGGGCGATGCGCAGGTGGGGCCGATCTACCTGGGCACGCTGGGCGTCGCCTCGTTGATCTGCGGCTTCATCGCCTTCGAGATCATCGGCCTCAACATGTTCGCCTCGGTGAACTGGGACCCGGTGCAGTTCATCCGCCAGCTGTTCTGGCTGGGGCTCGAGCCGCCGGCGCCGAAATACGGGCTGCACATCCCGCCGCTGGCCGAGGGCGGCTGGTGGCTGATGGCCGGGTTCTTCCTGACCTGCTCCATCCTGCTGTGGTGGACGCGCATCTACACCCGCGCCCGGGCGCTGGGTCTCGGCACCCATGTCGCATGGGCCTTCGCCGCGGCGATCTGGCTGTATCTCGTGCTCGGCTTCATCCGGCCGCTGCTGATGGGCCACTGGTCCGAGGCGGTGCCCTTCGGCATCTTCCCGCACCTGGACTGGACCGCCTCGTTCAGCATCCGCTACGGCAACCTGTTCTATAACCCCTTCCACATGCTTTCGATCGTCTTCCTGTATGGCGCGACGCTGCTGTTCGCCATGCACGCCGCCACCGTGCTCGCCACCGGCCGCTTCGGCGCGGAACGCGAGGTCGAGCAGATCATCGACCGCGGCACCGCCTTCGAGCGTGGCGCGCTGTTCTGGCGCTGGACGATGGGCTTCAACGCGACGGCGGAGAGCATCCATCGCTGGGCCTGGTGGTTCGCTGTGCTGTGCCCGCTGACGGGCGGCATCGGCATCCTGCTGACCGGCACGGTCGTCGACAACTGGTATCTGTGGGGCGTGAAGCACGGGATCGCGCCGGACTACCCGGCCGTCTGGGGCGCCATCGTCGATCCTCTCACCCGGGTGGGGGCGCCGAAATGAGCGACGTGAACAAGCCGTCGACGGGGCTGCCCGGCGTCAAGACCGCCCTCGGCCTCGTTGGCTTCAGCGCCGCCGTGCTGCTGGGCATCGCCATGATGACCAGCTTCGAACGCCCGCCTGTCCAGACCGAGCAGCGCGGCTACCGCGGCGTGGGCATGGTGGAGAACTACAACCCGCGCCTGCAGAAAGCGCTGGCCGCGGCGAACGTCGCCCCGGCCTCGTTGCCGCAGTTGCCCGCCGTGGGGCCGAAGGCCAGCGCCGTCTACAAGAACGTCCAGGTGCTGGGTGACCTCAGCGTCGGCCAGTTCACCCGGCTGATGGTGTCGATCACCAACTGGGTGTCGCCCACCCAGGGCTGCGCCTATTGCCACAACACCAACAACATGGCCGAGGACAGCGTCTACACGAAGGTCGTCGCCCGCCGCATGATCCAGATGACCCAGTCGATCAACTCCGGCTGGACGCAGCACGTCGCCGAAACCGGCGTCACCTGCTACACCTGCCATCGCGGCATGCCGGTGCCCAGCAACATCTACTTCCAGGATCCGGGCCCGAAGCACCCCGGCGGCGCGGCCGAGGCCCATACCGGGAAGAACCTGGCGGCGCCCGCGATCAACAACTCCTCGCTGCCCTACGACCCCTTCACGCCCTATCTCGTCAAGGACGAGAATATCCGCGTCCAGGCCGAGCGCGCGCTGCCCGGCACCGACACCCAGGGCATCAAGGAGACCGACTGGACCTACGCCCTGATGATCCACTTCTCGCAGTCGCTGGGCGTCAACTGCACGTACTGCCATAACAGCCGGGCCTTCGCGAGCTGGGAGCAGAGCACGCCGCAACGCCTGACGGCCTGGCACGGGATACGGATGGTGCGGGACATCAACAACACCTACCTGGCATCGCTCCAGGGCGTGTTCCCGCCAGTGCGGCTGGGCCCGGCCGGGGACGTGGCGAAGGTCGCCTGCGCCACCTGCCACCAGGGCGTGAACAAGCCGCTGTATGGCGTGTCGATGGCCAAGGACTTCCCGGAACTACGGGTCGCCCCCAACAAGCTTTGAGAAGCAAGCCGCGTTGCCTTGTTGCGATGGTGGGATGCGAAGCGCATCCCACCTGATGCCCGCGCACTGAAGTCCTGATACCGGCGCAACGAAGGCCTGGCTCTCGCCAAGTCGTAGGGCGGACAAGCGCAGCGCCATCCGCCGCTCCAGGCGGACTCAACCCAATAGGCGGACGCTTCGCTTTTCCGCCTGCGCAGGGGCTGCACCCTACACAGGTCAGGACTAATGGTCCCTGGTATGACCCTCGCTAAGCCGCAGCAACCATAGCACGTCATCCCCGGGCTTTTCTTGACCCGGGGGTTCCGTCCTCACGGACAGGCGGTGCGTTCCGACCGCGGGATCCCCAGGGAAGGCCCGGGGATGACGTCGTTATATTACGGCTTCAGCGCCGCCATTCCCTGCTCCAGATCGGCGATCAGGTCCGCCGGATCCTCCAGACCGATGTGGAAACGGCACACCGGCCCGGCGAACTGCCACGGCCCGGCCTCACGTGTCGCGAACCCCGTCGTCGGCAGCACCAGGCTCTCATAGCCGCCCCAGCTCGCGCCGATGCCGAACATCCGCAGGCGGTCGATCATGCGGTGCGTCGCCTCGGGCGTGAGCGCCGGCTGGAACTCCACGCCGAACAGGCTGCACGCGCCGGTGAAGTCGCGCTTCCACAAGGCATGGCCAGGCGCGCCCGGCAGGCCTGGGTGCAGCACCGTCCTCACCTCCGGCCGCCCGGCGAACCAGGCTGCAACCTCGAGCGCGGATTTCATCTGCCGATCAAGCCGCACCGCCATCGTCCGCACGCCGCGCAGCGCCAGCCAGCAATCGTCGGGGCTTGCATACTGGCCAAGCTGCAGCGACGCGCCGCGGACCCTCTCCCAGTCATCCTCCGCCGCCACGGTGATGCTGCCCAGCAGAACGTCCGAATGGCCGCACACGTATTTCGTCAGCGCCTGGATCGACACGTCAACGCCATGCTCGAAGGGCTGGAAGAAATGGATGCCCCAGGTGTTGTCCATCAACACCTTCGCGCCGCGCGACCGGGCGACCGCGGCCAGGGCCGGCACGTCCTGCACCTCGAACGTGTTGCTGCCGGGGCTTTCGACATACAGCACGCGGGTGTTCGGCCGGAACAGCGCCGCGATCCCCTCGGCGTCGATCGTCGGCTCGTAATAGGTCGTCTCGACCCCCAGCCCGGCCAGCAGGCCGTTGCAGAAGATGCGCGCCGGGCCATAGCAGCTGTCGGTCATCAGCATGTGGTCGCCGCTTTTGAGGTAGCTCAGCAGCGGCACCGTGACGGCGGCGAGGCCCGTCGACACGATCTGGCAGCGCGTGCCGCCCTCGATCTCGGCGATCGCGTCTTCCAGCGCATGATGCGTCGCGCTGCCGCGCGTGCCATAGCCGAGCGCCCGCTCGAACTTCACCTTGCCGCTGGCCATGCGGTCGGCGATGTCCGGATGCAGCATCGTCGAGCCGCGGTGCACGGGCGGGTTCACGAACCCGCTCACCTTCGTGCCGGCGCGGCCGACATGCGAAAGGCGGGTGGCGAAGCCCTGTTGCTTGCCGGGAGGCATCGCGTCGGCCATCAGTCCGTTCCCCTTGATGCTCTATTCATGCAGCGCCGCCATGGCCTGGTCCAGGTCGGCGATCAGGTCGCGTGGGTCTTCCAGGCCGATGTGGAACCGGCACACCGGGCCCTCGAAGCGCCCCGTCCCCGCGGTGCGGGTGACCTGCGTCGGGATCGCCAGGCTCTCGAAGCGGCCCCAGCTTTCGCCGATGCCGAACAGCGTCAGCCGGTCGATCATCCGCAGCGTGGATGCGGCGGCGATGCCAGGTTGGAACTCCACGCCGAACAGGCCGCAGGCGCCGGAGAAGTCCCGCTTCCACAACGCATGTCCGGCCGCCCCCGGCAGCGCCGGATACAGCACGGTCCTGACCTCCGGCCGGGCTGCAAGCCAGCCTGCAACCTCCAGCGCCGACGCCATGTGCCGCGCCAGCCGCACCGCCAGCGTCCGCGCGCCGCGCAGCGCCAGCCAGCAGTCGTCCGGGCTGGCATACATGCCCAGCAGCAGCGAGCCCTCGCGGATGCGCGCCCAGTCGTCCGGCGCCGCCACGGTGATGCTGCCCAGCAGCACGTCGGAATGCCCGGCCACATACTTGGTCAGCGCCTGGATCGACACGTCGACGCCATGCCGGAACGGCTGGAAGACATGCACGCCCCAGGTGTTGTCCATCATGACCTTCGCCCCCCTGGCATGCGCGACGGCGGCCAGGGCAGGGACGTCCTGCACCTCGAAGGTGTGGCTCCCGGGGCTTTCGACGTACAGCACCCTGGTCTGCGGCCGGAACAGCGCGCCGATGCCGTCCGCACCGATCGACGGATCGTAGAAGGTGGTCGATACGCCCAGCCGCTTCAGCATCGTGGTGCAGAACCGGCGCGCCGGGCCATAGACGCTGTCGGGCATCAGCAGATGGTCGCCGCTGTCCAGGTAGCACAGCAGCGGGACCGTGACGGCAGCAAGGCCGGTCGAGACGATCTGGCAGCGCGTGCCGCCCTCGATTTCGGCGACGACGTCCTCCAGCATGTGGTGCGTGGTGTTGCCGTGCGTGCCGTAGGTCAGCCCACGGTCCAGCCGCACCGTGCCCCGGGCGGCGAAGTCGTCGATGTCGGCGTGCAGCATGGTGGAGCCACGGTGGACGGCGGGGTTCACGAAGCCCTTCGTCTTCGTGCCCGCACGGCCCGCATGCGACAGTCGCGTGGCCAGGCCCGGCGGCCGTTGCCCGGGCCGGTCGTCCGGCATCAGGCGGTGGCCTTCCCGGTTTCGACGACCGTGTCGGATCGCCCGGCCCATTCGGTCCAGGACCCGTCGTAGAGGGATCCGACCGGCAGGCCGGCCTGGTGCAGGCCCAGCGTCAGGATCGCGGCCGTGACGCCGGTGCCGCAGCTCGTCACCACCGGCTTGCTGCCGTCGGCCCCGGCCTTGGCGAAGATATCGCGCAGCGTCGCAGATGGCAGCATCGTGCCGTCGGGCGCCAGCAGCGCGGTGAACGGCAGGCTGCGGCTGCCTGGCATGTGGCCGCTGCGCATGCCGGCGCGGGGCTCGGGCGCCGCGCCCTCGAAGCGCCCGGCCGCACGGGCGTCCAGCACGACGCGGCCCGGGTCCGGCGCCATCATGTCGCCGATGCCGCGCAGCCTGGTGGCGCGGTAGGTGGCCAGGAACCCGCCCGGCGCCGGGGCAGGGGGCGCGCCCGTTTCGGTGGGGCGGCCCTCGGTCAGCCATTTGGGCAGGCCGCCATCCAGCACGGCCGCCTGATCGTGGCCGAACAGCCCCATCATCCACCAGCCCCGCGCCGAGCTGGCGATGCCCTTCTGGTCGTAGAACACCACCCGGCTGGCGTTCGAGATGCCCATCGCCCGCATCAGCGTCTCGAACCGCCCGGGCGTCGGCGCCATGTGCGGCAGCGGCGTGTCCAGGTCCGCCACCACGTCGATATCGAAGAACCGCGCCCCCGGGATGTGCCGCTGCTGGAACAGCGCGGCGCCGTCCTTGCCTTCGTTCGGCAGGTATTTGGTCGCGTCGAACACCACGAGGTCGGGCGCGCCGAGCTGCGCCGAGAGCCACTCCGTCGAAACCAGCGCGTCCATCTAATCCTCCAGCCCCAGGGCGATGCGCCGGTTCTGCCGGCCCTTGTTCTCGATCTTGAGCACCCGCACCCGCCCGATCAACCCGGTGCGCGCCACGTGCGTGCCGCCGCAGGGCTGCAGATCGACCAGACTGTCCCCGGCGCCGATCCGCACCAGGCGCAGCCGCCCTGTCCCGCGCGGCGGCTGCACGCTGAGCGTCCGCACCAGGCCCGGATTGGTGTCCAGCACCGACTCGTCCACCCACTCCGTCGTCACCGGGTGGTCGGCGGCGACCAGTGCGGCGAACCCGGCCTCCAGCGCCTCCTTGTCCGGGGCCGCCGGCAGATCGACGTCCAGCCGGGACCGATCGGCCCCGATCTGGCCGCCCGTGACGGCAACCCCCGGGAGCAGGCTGCACAGCAGATGCAGCGCCGTGTGCATCCGCATGTGCAGCAGCCGCCGCGGCCAGTCGAGCACGGCGCGGGCCTGCACGCCTGCGGGCGGCAGCGCAACGTCCGGGGCCGGCACGTGCAGGATCGCGTCGCCCTCGCCCTTGCGCGCCTCGATGATCGCCATGGAGCCGCCTGGCCATTCCAGCACGCCGGAATCGCCGGGTTGGCCGCCGGCGCGGGGATAGAACGGCGAGCGGTCCAGCACGACGCCGTCCGGGCCGGACGACAGCACGCACGCCATGGCCTCGGTCAGCGTCGCGTCGTCCAGATAAAGCCGCTCGGTCATGTCGCCCACTCCGCCCGAAGCCTGTCCCGCCGTGCCGCCAGCCATAGCAGGGCGATGACCGTCACCGAGTTCGCATACAGCCCGTCCAGCGCGTTCTCGATGGCCGCGAGCGCAGGCAGCACCCGGACCCTGATGTCCTCATGCTCCGCGTCCAGCCCGCCATGCCCGGCAATGCCGTCTGCCCCGGCCGGGGGCGCCCGCACGCGGCCGGCGAACATCGTGCACCGCTCGTCGCTGCCGCCGGGCGTCAGCACCACGTCCGCCAAAGGGATCAGCAGGTCGGCCTGCAGGCCCATCTCCTCCTGGGCTTCCCGCCGCACCGTGGCTTCGGGCTGCTCGTTGGCGTCGCACAGGCCCGCGGGGATTTCGGTCATCACCGGTTCGAGGCCGGCCACGAGGGCGGGCAGCCGGAACTGCTGGATCAGCACGACCTGATCGGTCCATGGATCATAGGGCAGCATCGCGGCGGCGCGGCCGCGCCGCAGCATTTCCCACGTGCGCAGCCTGGATGTGGCGCCGTCGAAACGTCGATGCCGGAACTCGATGACCTCGAGCGGGAAACGCCCGGACCATACGGTGTCGCGCCGCTCGGTGGAGAAGCCCGGGTAGGACAGGAGCGGGGATAACGCCATCGCTTGACCATAGTGCCGCCCGGGGTGGGCGGCTAGAGCGGTATCGTTTCAGGTTGGTTGGACCTGAAACACGGCTGCCCGGCTCCCGCTATTGAGTCTTTTCGGGTCATCGCCGGACTTGATCCGGTGATCCGCGCGGTTGAACAGCACGACCATATCCGCGTTTCAGACATGGATCCTACACCAGAATTCCGTGAGCATGACCCACTGCCGTCAACGCCATTGCGAGCCCCTTGGCGAAGCAATCCACGGCAGCAAGGTCGAGCGTGGGGCCCTGGATCGCCACGCCGCACGAGCGGCTCGCGATGACGGGTCATGGTCCGAGGGATTGATTATCAGTTGGAGATGCTGATGGAGCCGCGTGGATGGCCGGGTCAAGCCCGGCCATCGTGATATAGTGTTATTAAGCACAAATCTTAACCGGATAGCCGTGGGTCAAACGAATGGGCCGGACCCGACGGCGATCAGTTCCGGATGGCGATCATCTCCCGGATGGCGGTGGCGGCGGCCGGGCCGCGCAGCGAATCGCGCCAAAGCGCCTCGGCGACACGCTGATGCGCGGTCACGGCCTCGTCGGCGCCGGTGATCATCGCCACCCCGGTTTGCTGCATCGGCATGCTGTCCGCCCGGTATGGATTGACGGCCAGGGTGGCCCGGTCCCGCCCGCGCAGGATGACAAATCCGCTGTTGGGCTCCGCGGAGCCCAGCAGACCGAATTGCAGCCCCATCGGCTCGGTTTCCATCTGGTCGGCGATCCGCTCCATCTCCGCCTTCGCAATCTCTCGGTTGCGGGCGCGCAGCGAGTCCGGCAGAGGCAGTCCGGCCAGGATGCCCCGGTCCAGGAACACCCGCACGGCGCTTGCCGACAGCAGTGCTATGATCCCCGGCTTGCGTTGCTGATAGGCCCGTTTGCGGGCCATCAGCAGCGCCAGCACCTGGTCCACCGTCACCTGCGCGGCGGTACGGTCCGCACCGGGCTGCCGCGCCGCTTCGGACAGCGATTCGGCCAGGGCGACGTCGAACCCGTCCGTCGTGGTCAGGTAACAAAGAGGACCGGACGCCTGCAGGATCTGGTCCGAAGCTTCCTCGATCTGGCGCATCCGTTCGAAGTAGCCGGCGGGCCGGCTATAATATTCGACTCCTATCCCCAGCAGAGACAGCGGTGAAACTTTGAGCAGTTCTGCCAACCGCTTGACCGTATCAAGCTTGATGACCTCGCCCTTTTCATAGCGGTAAAGAGCCGCGCGGGACACACCGAGACGCGCCGCGATTTCCTCGGCCCGAAGGCCAGATTCCATACGATAGGCTCGTAACTGCTGCCCGATCTCAGCAAAGCGCATACCCTGCTCCATCGTGCAAAATCTCCCACTAACTATACTCGGAACCCGCACAACCTGTATGTGATTCAAACGTCAAGAAAACCTTAAGCTGATCTGTTTCTTACACGATGCATCCGAATTTAGACGTCAAACACCGTAAGTCGATCGCCAATCCAATCCTGCGACGGTGTTTCCCGCCGGCCGATACTCGCAACCGACCCAACCCGGGTAGCCGAGCCGGTCCATTTCCGCGAAAACGAATCGCCAGCCGATCTCTCCCGTGCCCGGCTCGTTCCGGGCGGGCACGTCGGCGATCTGCATGTGCGCAATGACCGGCATCAGCGACGCCATGCGCTTCGTGATGTCCCCCTCGGTCACCTGGCAGTGGTACACGTCGAACTGCAGGCCCAGCCGGTCCCGGCCCAGCGCCTCCACCACCGCCGCACCCTGCGCCATGGTGTTGAGGAAGAAGCCGGGCATGTCGCGGTGGTTGATCGGCTCGATGACGATGGTTACGCCACGCGGCGCGGCCTGCTCGGCGGCCCAGGCCAGGTTCGCCACATACAACGCGGCGGCGGTGCCGGGTCGAAGCCCGGCGGGCGGGATGCCGGCCATCACATGCAGCAGGCGGTTGCCCAGCACGCCGGCATAGTCGAGCGCCCGCATGATGCCGTCCCGGAACTCCTGCTGCCGGCCCGGCAGCGTTGCCGTGCCGCGCTCGCCGGCCGCCCAGTCGCCGGGCGGGGCGTTGAACAGCACCTGCGTCAACCCGGCCGCATCCAGCCGGGCGCGGATCTCGGCCGCCGCGTGGTCGTACGGGAACAGGAACTCGACGCCGGCGAAACCGGCCTTTGCGGCGGCGTCGAACCGATCCAGGAACGGAACTTCATTGAACATCATCGACAGATTGGCGCAGAGGCGGGGCATGGCGGCATCCTTGTGTTGGCCAAGACGACGGTAGGGCGCAGGCCTTGAGATGGCCACCGGCCTGCGCGCGTCCATGCCGTGCCAGAATCATCGCGGCAGCGAGTTGCGCGCCGGCAGACGGGATGGTACCGCCGAAGCCATGACGGACAGATCAGATCGGGTCGCCGAGCGCGTGATGGCCGGGGCTTTGCTGGTGGGCCTGGCGATCGGCTGCGTGGTCGTGCTGCTGCCGTTCCTGTCGGCCATCCTGTGGGGCGCCATCCTGGTTTTCACCACATGGCCGCTGTTCGCATCGATCCGCACGCACCTGCATCTGGGCAGCAAAGGCGCCGCCGGCCTGATGGTGCTGCTGACGACGGTGCTGATCGTCATGCCCATCGCCGTCGCCGCCCCAGCCGGCGCAGACGACGCGATCGCGCTGCGCCGTTCGTTCGAGCAGGCGCTGGACGCCGGTCTTCCGGGCGCGCCGGGCTGGATGTACGGCGTGCCGCTGGTCGGCGCGACGCTGACCGACTACTGGAACCAGTGGGCCGCCGACCTCAGCGCGATGGTCCGGTTCTTCAGCCCCTGGTTCGGCATGCTGGCCGAGAACGGGCTGCGGATCCTGCTGGGCGTCGCGGCCGGGCTGGCGCAGTTCCTGATCGCGCTGATGGTGGCCTTCTTCTTCTGGGCATCGGGCGACGAACTGGCCGTGCACCTGGATCGGATTGCGCTGCGGATCGCCGGCAACCGGGCGCAGCGCCTGGTGGCGGTCACCGGCAAGACCGTGCGCGGCACCGTCTACGGCATCCTGGGCACAGCGATCGTGCAGGGCCTGCTGACCACGGTCGGGCTGTATATCTCCGGCGTGCCGCGCCCGCTGCTGCTGGGGCTGATCGCCGGGCTGCTGTCGGTGCTGCCGATCGGGGCGCCGGTGATCTGGATTCCGGGCTTCCTGTGGCTGCTCGCCAGCGGGCATACCGGCTGGGGCATCTTCCTGGGCCTGTACGGCCTGCTGATCATCAGCGGGTCGGACAGCATCATCCGCCCTTACTTCATCTCCCGCGGCGCGCATCTGCCGTTCCTGCTCACCATCCTGGGCGTGCTCGGCGGCGCGCTGGCATTCGGGCTGCTCGGCATCTTCCTGGGGCCGGTCCTGCTGGGCGTCGGCTTCACCCTGGTGGCGGAGTTCTCGCTGAATGCCGACGAGCTGCCGCTTGCGGAACCCGGGACGCCCATGCCCGGGACGCCCATGCCCGGGGCGCCCCTGCAAGAGAGCGTCGCATCCGTCCGCGGGGCGCGGTAAGACGATCCGATGTTCGCCTTCGTCATCTCCCGCATCCTGCAGGCCATCCCCGTGCTGCTGGTCGTCGGCTTCATCGCCTTCGCGATGTTCAAGTTCGTCGGCGACCCGGTCGTGATCATGCTGGGCCAGGACTACACCGAGGCGCAGCGCGTCGCCCTGGTGCACAGCCTCGGCCTCGACCAGCCGTTCTTCGTGCAATACGCCACGTTCATGTGGAATGCGCTGCACGGCCAGTTCGGCGTCAGCTACCGCCTGGCCCGGCCGGTGATGGACCTGATCGCCGAGCGCCTGCCGGCCACGCTGGAGCTTGCGGCCACGGCGGCGTTCCTGGCGCTGGCGATCGGCGTGCCGATGGGGGTCTACACCGGCATTCACCGCACCTCCGCGGCGTCGCGGCTGTTCATGGTGTTCAGCCTGATCGGCGTCTCGCTGCCCACCTTCCTGATCGGCATCCTGTTGATCCTGGTGTTCTCGGTGCTGCTCGGCTGGCTCCCCAGCTTCGGCCGCGGCGACGTCATCCGCTTCTCGCATTGGAGCACGGGGTTCCTGACCTGGTCGGGCATCAAGGCGCTGATCTTGCCCGCCATCACGCTGGGCCTGTTCCAGATGACGCTGATCATGCGCCTGGTGCGGGCCGAGATGCTGGAGGTGCTGCGCTCCGACTACGTGAAGTTCGCCCGCGCGCGGGGCCTGTCCCGCCGGGCCATCAACTTCGGCCACGCGCTGAAGAACACGCTGGTCCCGGTCATCACCATCGCCGGGCTGCAGATCGGCGGCATCATCGCCTTCTCGATCGTCACGGAAACCGTGTTCCAGTGGCCCGGCATGGGCCTGCTGTTCGTCCAGAGCGTGCAGGTCGCCGACATCCCCGTCATGGCGGCCTACCTGATGCTGATCTCGGTGCTGTTCGTGATGATCAACCTGGTCGTGGATCTGCTGTACTACGCCGTCGATCCGCGCCTGCGGATGACCCGCCCCGGGAGCGCCCGATGATGGGGGGCGTCGTGCGAGCCGCCGTGCGGGCGTGGGACAGCGACGTGCTGTACAGCTTCCGCCGCTCGCCCATCGCCGTCGTGTCGGCTGGCGTGCTGTTCGTGCTGCTGGTGTCGGCGTTGTTCTCCCGCTGGATCGCGCCGTTCAACCCGTTCGACCTCGCCAGCCTAGACCTGATGGACAGCCTGAAGCCGCCGGCCTTCATGCCCGAAGGCGACCCGGCCCATTGGCTCGGCACCGACGACCAGGGGCGGGACGTGCTGTCCGGCATCATGTACGGCATGCGGATCAGCGTGACCGTGGGCGTGTGCTCGGTGCTGTTCGCCGTCGCCGTCGGCATCGCGATGGGGCTGCTGGCGGGGTATGCCGGCGGCGCCGTCGATGCGCTGCTGATGCGGGTCGCCGACGTGCAACTCAGCTTCCCCGCCATCCTGATCGCGCTGCTGGTGGACGGCGTCGTGACGGCCGCCCTGCCGCGCGAGATGCACGAGCAGCTCCAGATCTACGTGCTGATCTTCGCGATCGGCATCTCGTTCTGGCCGCAGTTCGCCCGCACCGTGCGCGGCTCCACGCTGGTGGAACGCGGCAAGGAATACGTGATGGCGGCGCGCGTCATCGGCCTGTCGCCGCTGCGCATCATGACGACGCACATCCTGCCCAACGTGGCCGGACCGGTGCTGGTGATCGGCACGCTGACCCTGGGCCTGGCGATACTGAGCGAGGCGACGCTGTCGTTCCTGGGCGTCGGGCTGCCGCCGACGCAGCCCTCGGTGGGCACGCTGATCCGCATCGGCAACGATTTCCTGTTCAGCGGCGAGTGGTGGATCACCATCTTCCCCGGCTTGTCGCTCGTGCTGATGGTGCTGTCGATCAACCTGCTGGGCGACTGGCTGCGCGACGCGCTGAACCCGCGGCTGAGGTAGGGGCGGGGCATGGCGCTGCTGGACGTGCAGGACCTGACGGTGGAGTTCCCCTCGCGGCGCGGCCTGCTGCGGGCACTGGACGGCGTGTCGTTCTCGATCGAGCCCGGCGAGGTGCTGGGCGTCGTGGGCGAAAGCGGGGCCGGCAAGTCGTTGACCGGTGCCGCGATCATCGGCCTGCTGGAGCCGCCGGGCCGAATCGGCGGCGGCCAGATCCTGTTGGACGGCATGCGGATCGACCGCCTGACCGACGACCAGATGCGCCCCATCCGCGGCAAGCAGATCGGCGCCATCTTCCAGGACCCGCTGACGACGCTGAACCCGCTGTATTCGGTCGGACGGCAGCTTGCCGAGACGATGCAGGCCCATCTGCCGCTGAGCGACGCAGAGGCCCGCAGGCGCGCGGTCACCTGGCTGGAGGACGTCGGCATCCCGGCCGCGGCGCGCCGGATCGACGCTTACCCGCACGAGTTCTCCGGCGGCATGCGGCAGCGCGTGGTGATCGCGCTGGCGTTGTGCGCCGAGCCCCGCCTCGTGATCGCCGACGAGCCGACGACGGCGCTGGACGTGTCGATCCAGGCGCAGATCATCGCGTTGCTGAAGCGCGTGACGCGGGAGCATGGCACGTCGGTGATGCTGATCACGCACGACATGGGCGTGATCGCCGAGACGGCGGACCGGGTGGCGGTGATGTATGCGGGCCGGGTCATCGAGATCGGCCCGGTGCGGGACGTCGTGAAGCACCCGGCGCATCCCTATACGCTGGGCCTCATGGGCAGCATCCCGGCGCTGGACGTGCGGGTCGAGCGGCTGCAGCAGATCGACGGCGCGATGCCGCGGTTGAACGCGATCCCGCCGGGCTGCCCCTACAACCCACGCTGTCCGCGGGTGTTCGACCGCTGCCTGGTCCAGCGGCCGCCGTTGCTGCACGCCGGGGCGACAAGCGCCGCGTGCTGGCTGGCCTCGACGGAGGCGGCGCATGCCTGAACCCCGCATCGTCCTCGAAGCCGAGGGCCTGAGCCGCAGCTTCGACGTCTCCCGCCCGTGGCTGCAGCGGACGCTTGCGCGCGAGCCCCGGCTGACGCTCCGCGCCGTCGATCAGGTGACGTTCGCCATCCCGCTCGGCACGACGCTGTCGCTGGTGGGCGAGAGCGGCTGCGGCAAAAGCACCGTGGCGCGGCTGGCGGTAGGGCTGTATCCGCCCAGCGGCGGCAGCATCCGGTTCGAGGGGCAGACGCTGTCGGCCGCACGCTCGCAGCCGGCGCTGCGGCGACGGATGAACATGATCTTCCAGGACCCTTATGCGAGCCTGAACCCCCGCTGGCGCGTGCAGGACATCGTCGCCGAGCCGATCCGCGCCTTCCGCATCCTGCGCGGCAAGTCCGACATCAGGGACCGGGTAGGCGAGCTGCTGACCCAGGTCGGGCTGTCGTCGCGCGACGGCGAGAAATTCCCGCACGAGTTCAGCGGCGGCCAGCGCCAGCGCATCAGCATCGCCCGCGCGCTGAGCAGCGAGCCGGAGTTTTTGGTCGCCGACGAGCCGACCAGCGCGCTGGATGTGTCGGTGCAGGCGCAGATCCTGAACCTGATGCGCGACCTGCAGCAGCGGCTGCAGCTCACCTACCTGTTCATCAGCCATAATCTGGCGGTGGTGCGGCACATGTCGGACCAGCTCGGCGTGATGTATCTGGGCCGGATCGTCGAGATCGGGCCGGGGGAAAGCATATTCCGGGCGCCTAGGCACCCCTACACGCGCCTGCTGCTGGACGCGATCCCGGACCTGGCCATGACGGGCCGGACCCGCGCCCCGGTGGGCGGCGAGGTGCCGAGCCCGATCGCGCCGCCCCCTGGCTGCCCTTTCCATCCGCGCTGCCCGCTGGCCAACGCGCGATGCCGGACGGAACGGCCGGAACACACGCGAGACGGCGACGTGCTGGTCGCATGCCATGCGATCGAGGAGCGGCGCACGACGGCTTAGAGCATGATCGCTTCAGGTAGATGAAGCGATCCTGCTCTAGTTTGTTGATCAAGAAGGCGGAATCTCGTTTCAGGTCCAAGCAACCTGAAACGATACCGCTCTAGGCTGTGTAGTGGGAGGTGCGGGTGGCAAGCAAATCCTGGTCGGGCGCGTCGGGCGGCCTTTGGGCGACGGACGGCAACTGGTCGCCGGCGGGTGCGGCGACGGCCTTGGATGACGCGGGGATCACTGGGCCGGGCAGCGGCACGCTGGTTGTGAACGGCCCTGGCACCGCCGCCCGCCTGACGCTCGTGGGAAACACCACGCTTGGTGGCGCGGTCCGGACCGGCGTGCTGACAGTCGGCACCGCGTCGGTTGCGGGGGCGCTCGTGCTGGGTGGCGGCGCCTCGGTCACGGCGGGTTCGGCGAGCGTAATGTACGGGCCGGTGCAGGTCAGCGGGGCTGGCACGACGCTGTCTGTTGCGGGCGCGCTGACGCTGGGCGGCGTCGTGTCGAGCTTCCGGACGGACAGCCTGACCGTTGCGGCAGGGGCTTCGGTGCTGGTTGGTTCGCTGGCGCTGGCGGCGTCCGCCCTCGTGCAGAGCCAGGTTTCTGTCGATAGCGAGTCGAGACTGGAGGTCGGCGGCGTGGGCCTGGGGGCGGCAGGTGCGATCACCGTCGATGCCGGTGGCAGCCTGGTCGGCGCCGGCACGCTGACGACGGCCGCGGGGGTTGCGAACCAGGGGACGATCCTTGCTCAGGGCGGAACTCTGACCGTGATCGGCGGCATCGCCGGCACGGGGGCGTTGCAGATCGGCGCCGGGGCAGGGCTTGCGTTGTATGGCGGCGCCACGACCGAGGGCGTCACGTTCACCGGGGCTGGCGGTTCGCTGCAGGTGACGACGGTGTTCACCTTCGCCAACGGCGTGTTCACGTTCGGCTTGTCGGATCAGGGGACGATTTCCGGCTTCGGCCCGGGTGATGCGCTCATTTATTCCGGCAACAGCACCCTCGCCGGGGTGAACTTTGCACCGGGGGACGGCGGGGTCGGCACGTTGACGCTGCTGTCGGGGGCGGCATCGGCTGGCAGCCTGATGCTGCTGGGTTCGTATGTCGGCGAGCATTTTGTCCTCGGTCCCCGGACGGCGCAGGGTTATTCGATCGGCGTCGCTGCGTGGGCGTCCCCCGATCCACTGTTCGACGTGGCCTACTACCTGGCGAAAAACCCCGACGTCGCCGCGGCTGGGGTCGATCCCTTCCAGCACTACAGCACGACGGGTTGGAAGGAGGGCCGCAATCCCTCTGCACTGTTCGACACCGCCTACTATCTGGCGCACAACGCCGACGTCGCCGCGGCCGGCGTCAACCCGTTGCTGCATTTCGAGAATTCCGGCTGGAAGGAAGGCCGCAATCCCAGCGTGCTATTCGATACGGCCTACTATCTTGCGCAGAATCCTGACGTGCGGGCAGCAGGGATCGACCCGCTGGCCCATTTCGGGGCCAACGGCTGGGCGGAAGGCCGCCAGCCCACCCTGTTGTTCGACGATGCCAAATACCTGGCGGCCTACCCGGACATCAAAGCCGCCGGGATCGACCCGCTGGTGCATTTCATCGCCAACGGCCAGGCCGAGGGCCGTACAGCTTTCCTGACGGGCGGCACGGCGGCAGCGGACCCGCTGGTCAATGCCACCTATTACGACCGGCAGCTGGGCGCCACGCTGGTCCCCGCCGGTGTGGCCGGCGCGCAGCAGGCCGCCTGGAGCTATGACGTCAGCGGTTGGCAGAAGGGCCTGAACCCGAACGCTTACTTCAACACCAGCTACTATCTCAGTCACAATCCGGACGTGGCGGCGGCGCATGTCGATCCGCTGCTGCATTACGAAACCAGCGGCTGGAGAGAGGGCCGCGACCCGTCCGCGCAGTTCAGCACGAACAAATACCTGGCCGCCTACGGGGACGTAAAGGCCGCCGGCATCGACCCGCTGCTGCACTATGTCTCCTACGGGCAGACAGAAGGGCGGCTGGCGTATGTCGTGTGACCGGGCTTGAGGTTGATGGTCTGTTAATGAATAGGTGGTGTTCTTCCGTGCAGGTTTTGGAGATGTGCGATGCAGCGAAGGGCAGAGGCTCGGCGGCAGCGTGGTGGGGCAGCGGATCGCCGCGGCCGAGAGGCGGAAGTGTTGGCCGAAGCGGCCCTTGATCGCGACGGGTGGCAGATTCTGGCGCGGCGTCTCCGCACCCCTGCCGGAGAGATCGACCTCGTTGCAGAGCGCGACGGTCTGACTGCCATGATCGAGGTCAAGGCCAGGCCCAGTCTCGCCGCCGCCGCCTATGCCATCCAACCGCGGCAGCAGGCACGGCTACTGGCGGCCGGAGAGATTGCGCTGGCGAATAACCCGGGATGGGGCAGCGCGGGGATTCGCTTCGACGTGCTGCTGGTCGATCGGGTGGGCACTGTCCGTCGCGTGAAGGACGCGTTCCGCGCCGAGGCGGCCTGACGGCGCCGCGCCGGGTCTGCACCGCGGCCTTTGCCAGCCGTAAGGTCAGTGCGTGGACGATCCGGTCCTGTTTGGCGTGCGGCCTGCCATCGCCACGATGCCGCCGCCCAGGCCTGCCGCGAGAACTGTGACCACCGCCAGCATCAATCGGATCCGGAACGCTACGCTCGCCTCCTCGCGCCGCTGTTCATCCAGCACCGTCATGCGCGCCGCCGCCACGCGGTCCTGCAACGGACCCAAGCCGTCGATGACCTGATTGGCCAGTACGCCCAGCGCGGGGCGGAGCCGTTCCAGGCGCGCAGCCCCATCCGCGGCGCTGCCTTCGACCAGCGCGCGGTCCAGCGTCGTGCTGCGCGCCATGCCGCGCTCCAACGGAATGCTGGTCGCAAAGCTTGCGAACAAACCGCACAGCCCGACCAACGCGAACAGCATCGTCAGAAACGCGATCCAGGAACCGGTGTTGCGCATGCGCTGTCCCATCGGCGGAAAGCCTGTTGCGGTCAAGCCGTGAACCACTACGCTGCGGCCCATGAGCCAGAGCCCCTACCTTTTTCGCGCTGCCGATCATCCCCTTAAGCCGCATGGCGCCAGGCTGCAGGTCAGGGAGGCAGTGTCGGGCTTCGGCATCGCCTTGCGGTATCAGGAGCGGGCGCCAGACCCGCCCGGCGCCCCAGAGCCAGCGTGGTGCGAAACCGGCCACAGCATCTTCATCCTGTCCGGACGAATCCAATACCGCTTCGATACCCATGTCATCGAGGCAGGACCAGGCGACATGCTGCACATCCCGGCCGGCGTCGAGCATCGTCACAAGCCGAGCGTGTCGGGCGACGAGGCCGTCCGCTACGTGCTGACCGAGTTCGACTGACGGTCGATCGGGCTGCCGCAAGTCGGATCGCGCCTTGACACGGGGAGGGGTGCTGGGTAGCTACCCGCCTCCCGTTTCGCATCACGGCCACCTGGCCACCAAGGTTTGAGATGAAAATCCGCAACAGCCTGAAGTCGGCCAAAATCCGCGACAAGAACTGCCGCGTCGTGCGCCGGCGCGGCCGCGTCTACGTCATCAACAAGAAGAATCCCCGGATGAAGGCCCGCCAGGGCTGACGTCGGCCGCCCGGCGCCGCCGGGCGGGGATGCACCGGCCTTGCTAGGCCGGGCCTGTGGTTCCATCTTGCTAGGGTCAGCATAGGGAACCCGGGATGATCGCGCAGCCGCCACCGAAAGCCGACGTGCTCGCTCGCAAGGACGAGATCGTCGCGGGCCTGCGCCGGCTGCTGCCCGGCAGCGGCGTGATCTCCGACACGCTGCGGCTCAAGCCCTACGAGACCGACGGACTGCCGGCCTACCGCCAGGCGCCGATGGCCGTCGTGCTGCCGGAGACGACGGAGCAGGTTGCCGCAGTCCTTGAATTCCTGCATCGGAACGGCGTCCGGGTGATTCCGCGCGGCGCCGGCACCAGCCTGTCGGGCGGCGCGCTTCCGATGGAAGACAGCGTCGTCGTCGGCCTGATGCGGATGAACCGGATTCTGGACATCGACTACCCCGACCGCTGCGCCACCGTGCAGGCCGGCGTCACCAACATCGGCATCACCCAGGCCGTCAGCAATGAGGGGTTCTTCTATGCGCCCGACCCCAGCAGCCAGCTCGCCTGCATGATCGGCGGCAATGTCGGCATGAACTCGGGCGGCGCGCACTGCCTGAAATACGGCGTGACGGCCAACAACCTGCTGGGCCTGCGGATCGTCACGATCGAGGGCGAGGTGATCGACCTCGGCGGCGCGCACCTGGACGCGGCAGGCTATGACTGGCTGGGCCTGCTGACCGGCAGCGAGGGCATGCTGGCGATGGTCACGGAAGTCACCGTCCGCATCCTGCGCAGCCCGGAAGGCGCCCGCGCCATGCTGGTCGCCTTCGACGCGAACGAGACGGCGGGGCGCGCCGTCGATGCCATCATCGGCTCCGGCATCATCCCGGTGGCGCTCGAGTATATGGACCGGCCCGCCATCCACGCCTGCGAGGACTTCGCCCATGCCGGCTATCCGCTCGACGCCGAGGCGCTGCTGATCATCGAGGTGGAGGGCAGCGTCGAGGAGCAGGACCGCCTGCTGGGCCAGATCACCGCGCTGTGCATGCCGTTCAAGCCCATGAGCGTCCGGGTCAGCCAGTCCGCCGAAGAAAGCCTGGCGATCTGGAAGGGCCGCAAGGGCGCATTCGGCGCGATCGGGCGGATCAGCCCCGATTACCTGTGCATGGACGGAACCATCCCGACCGGCCAGCTGCCATTCGTGCTGCGCCGCATCAACGAGCTGAGCGACCAGTACGGCCTCAAGGTCGCCAACATCTTCCATGCCGGCGACGGCAACCTGCACCCCCTGATCATGTTCGACGCCAACGAACCCGGCTGTTTCGAGCGCGCCGAGACCTTCGGCGCCGACATCCTGCGCCTGTGCGTCGAGGTCGGCGGCTGCCTGACCGGCGAGCACGGCGTGGGCGTCGAGAAGCGGGACCTGATGCCGGTCCAGTTCACCGCGATCGAGCTGGACCAGCAGCGCCGCATCAAGTCCGCCTTCGATCCGGACTGGCTGTTGAACCCCGGCAAGGTGTTCCCCCTGGTGCCCGGGCGGCCCGAAGCGGTGCCCCTTGCCGCCTGAACAGGCGGTCGACGGATCGGCCGATGCGCCGCATGACGAGGCCGGCATCGTCGCGGCCATCCTGGACGCCGGGACGGATCGCGTTCCGCTGCTGATCCAGGGGCGGGGCACCAAGCGGTCCATGCTGCGCCCGGTCCAGGCGGCGCGCAGCCTGTCGGCGCGCAACCTTGCCGGCATCACGCTGTATTCGCCGCAGGAGCTGATCGTCTCCGCCCGCGCCGGCACGACGTTGCCGGACCTCGAGGCCGCGTTGGCCGAGGGCGGCCAGGGGCTGGTGGCGGAGCCGCCCGATCTGTCGGCGCTGCTGGGAACCCATGGGCCGCAGACGATCGGCGGCGTGGTGACGACGAATTTGTCCGGGCCGCGCCGGGTCGCCTGGGGGGCGACGCGGGATCATGTGATGGGCGTGCGCGCGGTGAACGGCGCGGGCGAGACGATCCGCTCGGGCGGCCGCGTGCTGAAGAACGTGACCGGGCTCGATCTGTGCAAGCTGCTGTCGGGCAGCCACGGCACGCTGGGCGTGCTGACGGAGGTCACGCTGAAGGTGCTGCCGGTGGCCGAGCGGAGCGGCAGCCTGGTGCTGGCCGGGCTGGACGCCATGGCGGGCGTGGCGGCATTGTCCGCGGCGCTGTGCTCGCCCTTCGGCGTGTCGGGCGCGGCCTGGTTGCCGGACGCGGCGGCGGCACGGGTTCCGGCGCTGGCGGGGCAGGGGAGCGTGGCGCTGGTCCGCATCGAGGATTTCGCGCCGAGCGTCGAGTATCGCCTGACCCAGCTCGTGGCGTTGCTCGCCCCCCACGGCGCCGCCTCGCGACTGGATTATGACGAAAGCCGTGCGGCCTGGGCGGCCGTGCGCGATGCCGTGCCGCTGGAGGCTGCGGAGGGCGACGCGGTGTGGCGCGTTTCGGTGCGGCCATCCGCGGGGCCCGACGTGCTGGCCGCGGTCGAACGCGCCGGTGGCAGGGGTTTCATGGACTGGGGCGGCGGCCTGGTCTGGATCGCGGGGGCGCCCGCGCTGCATGACGCCGTCATGGCGGCGGCACGGGCCGGCAGCGGGACCTGGATGGTGCTGCGCGGACCCGAGGGCATGCGCGCCGCGGTCGATGTCGTGCCGCCGGAACCCGAGTCTCTGGCCCGCATCACCCGCCGGGTGAAGGCGGCGATGGACCCGCACTTCATCCTGAACCCCGGCCGCCTCTACGCAGGACTGTAGCCCCGTGCAAACCACCTTCACCGCCGAGCAGCTTCGTGACCCCGACACCGCCAGCAGCAACCAGGTGCTGCGGACCTGCGTGCATTGCGGCTTCTGCACCGCCACCTGCCCGACCTTCGTGCTGCTGGGCGACGAGCTGGACAGCCCCCGGGGCCGCATCTACCTCATCAAGGACATGCTCGAAAGCGGCCGGCCCGCGACCGAGGAGGTCGTCCGCCACGTCGATCGGTGCCTGTCGTGCCTGAGCTGCATGACGACCTGCCCCTCTGGCGTGAACTACATGCACCTGGTGGATCATGCCCGGCACTACATCGAGGACACCTATGTCCGCCCCTGGCCGGAACGGGCGCTGCGAAACGTCCTTTCTGCCGTGTTGCCCCGTCCGACGCTGTTCCGGCTGGCGGTTCTCGGCGCCCGCCTGGCCCGCCCGTTCCGTGGCCTGATCCCCGGGTCCGGCATGTTGGCGCTGCGTCTGCGCGCCATGCTGGACTTGGCGCCTGGGCGCCTGCCGGCGGCTGGCGACTCGGCCCGGCCACAGGTGCATGCGGCGGAGGGCGCCCGTCGCGGCCGGGTGGCCCTGCTGACCGGCTGCGCGCAGACCGTGCTCGACCCGGCCATCAACGAGGCAACCATCCGTCTGCTGACCCGCATGGGCGTCGACGTCGTCGTGGCGAAGGGCGTCGGCTGCTGCGGCGCGCTGGTGCACCACATGGGCAAGCACGACCAGGCCATGGCTGCGGCCCGCGCCGCGATCGGCGGCTGGACGGCGGAGATCGAGGGCGATGGGCTGGATGCGATCCTGATCAACACGTCGGGCTGCGGCACCACGATCAAGGACTACGGCTTCATGTTCCGCGACGAGCCGGAACCGTGGCGTGCGCGCGCCGAGCGGGTGTCGGCGCTGGCGAAGGACATCTCGGAATACCTGCTCACGCTGTCGTATGCGCCCACCAGGCCGGCCCCGGGGCTGCGCGTCACCTATCACGCGGCCTGCAGCCTGCAGCATGGCCAGAAGGTGCTGGATGCGCCCAAAGCGTTGCTGCGAAAGGCTGGGTTTACGGTCGCGGAGCCCCTGGACAGCCATCTGTGCTGCGGCTCCGCCGGCACCTACAACCTGATGCAGCCCGAGATCGCGGGGCGCCTGCGCGCGCGCAAGCTGGAGACGATCGCGCGGACGCGGCCCGACCTGATCGCCGCGGGCAACATCGGCTGCATCACGCAGCTTTCGGGCGGCGTGCCGGTGGTGCACACGGTCCAGTTGCTGGACTGGATGGCGGGCGGTCCGTCGCCGGCCGGCGTGCCGGTTTCCGCCGGGCCGTGAGGGCCGCAGCCGTTTGCGTGGCGATGCTGCTGCCCATGGCCCCCGCCATGGGTCAGACGCCCACAGCCGAGCCGCCGCCAGCCGCCGCCGCGCCGCAGGTCGCGGCCAAACGGGCCGTCGATGGCCTGCTGACCGCGCTGCGCACCGCGCCGACCGAAGAGGCCGCTGCGAAGATCGAAACCCAGCTCGGCACGCTGTGGCTGAACGTCGCGAGCCCCGCTGTCCGGCTGCTGCTGTCCCGCGGCGCCCGCGAGCTGAACGAAAGCGCGGCCAACGACGCCTTCGACAGCTTCGACGCGGCGCTGGACCTTGACGCGGAGCTGTTGGACGCCTGGCGCGGCCGCGCCCAGGCCCGCCTGCGGATGGGCGACGCGGCAGGCGCCACACGCGACATCCAGGAGGTTCTGAAACGCGAGCCGCGCAACTTCGCCGCCTGGCAGGACCTGTCCAAGATCGCCGAGGCGCGCGGCGATTGGCGCGGCGCTCTGGCCGCCTGGCAGAAGCTGCTGGAGGTGGACCCGCGGTCACCGGGTGCGGCGGCCCGTCTGAAGGATCTGCGGCGAAGGGCGTTGGGGGAGGATGCTTGAGGGGAGTGCTGCCTGTGCATCGAACCTGGCTCTCGGCGCAAATAGCTGGATCAGCTTGATCCCGGGGCTACTGGCGTGCGGATGAGCCAAACCCATAGGCGTCCATCCGAAGCACCCCATACGTTGCGCTCGCGTGCAGGTGCGTCACCTTCGCCTCAGGCCCGCCCGCGCCCATCGCCACATACAGCGGCAGCAGATGCTCCTCGGTCGGGTGGTTCTCCTCGGCATGGGGCGCCAGCGTCCGATAGTTCAGGAGGTCTGCCGTCCGCCCTTCCATAAGCGCCGCGTCGAACCAGCCGGCGAATTCCGCCACGTCCGCCGGTGTCGCCGACTCCAGCGCGCGGCCGCGGAACCGGCTCAGGTCGTGCGTGAAGCTGCCGGAGCCCAGGATCAGCACGTCTTCGTCCCGGAGCGCGGCCAGCGCCTGGCCGACCTTTAGGTGATGCGCCGGGCCCAGATGCGGCTGCACGGAGAACGGCACGACCGGGATGTCGGCGTCGGGATACATCAGCATCAGCGGCACCCAGACGCCATGGTCCAGCCCGTGCGTGGGGGCCACGTCACCGCCCAGCCCGGCGTTTGCGACCATGGCTGCCGCGCGCGCCGCCAGCGCCGGGTCGCCTGGGGCGTTGTACTGGATCTGGAACAGCCGGTCGTCGAAGCGGCCGAAATCGTGGATCGTCTCCGGGCGTAGCGCTCCGCCAGCGGCAGGCCGGGCGGTTTCCCAGTGCGCGGTCACGCACAGGATGGCGCGCGGGCGGGGCAGGCGCTGGCCCAGCGCCTCCAGGAAGTGCCGGGCCGGCGTGTCCTGGAGCACCAGGGTGGGGGCGCCGTGACTGACGAAAACGCTCGGAAGGGTCATGGGTTGGTTCCTTGGCCGGCGTATATCCTGGCCTTCGATCCCAAAGATGGGACCGGCCGCCCGCCGCCACCAGGGCCAGCGTCTGGACGCTGCCCGCCGGGGCGGCTTTAGAGCATGATCGCTTCAGGTAGATGAAGCGATCATGCTCTAGTTTGTTGATTAAGAACGCGGAACCTCGTTTCAGGTCCAAGCAACCTGAA
>JAYUCA010000513.1:0-3372 GCA_043740535.1 Rhodospirillales bacterium
AGCTCTAATGTATTGATGAAGAACGCGGAATCTCGTTTCAGGTCCAAGCAACCTGAAGCGATCATGCTCTAAACGTGGCGCGCCTTATCGGATGAACTGCTTAAAAGGAATTGCGACTTGGTACGCCAATTCGACGCCCTTCATCCATTTCAATACCATCATGTCATGCGACTGCGACACGACCTCTTCGTCGCGCCGGCTAAGTGCCGAGGTGGCTGTCAGGGCCTTGTCTTCCGTCACGCCGATCTTCCGGAATGCTTCGAACACTCCGCTCTGAACCGTTGTCACGCCACTCTGCTGCCGTGCGACGACACCATAGACCATGGGTGGTTTATGTGATCCGCGCAATCGCCGCGGCCAGGCGGGCGGCCTCGGCCTCGTGGGCGACCAGCCGCTCGCGGTTCTCTTCGACCACTTCGGGGTTGGCGCGGGCGACGAAGTCGGCGTTGGCGAGTTTGCGGCGGACCTTGTCCGCCTCGGCCTCCGACTTGGCCCGGTCCTTCTCCAGCCGGGCCCGTTCGGCGGCCAGGTCGATCAGGCCGGCCAGCGGCAGCACGACGGTGGCTTCGTCGACGACGACCTGGGCGCTGCCGGGGGGCAAGGTGTCGCCGATGCGCTCGACGGTGCTGGCGCGGCCCATACGGCCCAGCGCCTCGTTCCAGGCGGCGGCGCGGGCCATCGTGGTGTCTGACGCGCCTTGCAACAGGATCGGGGCCAGGGCGGAGGGGGGAACGTTCATCTCGGAGCGCACGGTGCGGACGTTGGAGATCAGCTTCACCACCCAGTCCAGCTCGTCGCGCGCGGCTGCGGCGTCGTGGACGGCGGAGGCGCCGGGCCATGCCGCGCGGATCAGGCTGCACGGGGGGCCATAGCCCATCTCGTCCCACAGATGCTCCGTCACGAACGGCATCGCCGGGTGCAGCAGGCGCAGGATGATGCCCAGCACGTGCGCCGCCGTCGCGCGGACCTCGTCCTTGGCCGCCCCGTCCGGCCCGTTCAGCACCGGTTTGGCGAACTCCAGGAACCAGTCGCAATAGGTGTTCCACGTGAAGCGATAGACGGCGGCCGCGTAGTCGTTGAACCGGTATGCCTCCAGCGCCGCCGTCGCCTCCGCCACCGCCCGGTTCGCGCCGTCCAGCACCCAGCGGCACAGCGGCGACCCTGCGGCGCCCGGATCGAACCCGTCGGTTGGCGCCACCCCGTTCATCTCGCAGAACCGCGCCGCGTTCCACAGCTTGGTGACGAAGCTCCGATAACTCTCGACCCGTGCCGGGCCCAGCTTCACGTCGCGGCCGGGGCCGGTCAGCGCGCAGACGGTGAAGCGCAGCGCGTCCGTGCCGTAGGTCGCGATCAGGTCCAGCGGGTCGATCACGTTGCCCTTGGACTTGCTCATCTTCTGGCCGCGCTCGTCGCGGACCAGACCATGGATGTACACCGTGTGGAACGGCGGCTTCTGCATGAAGTGGTGGCCCATCATCATCATCCGGGCGACCCAGAAGAAGATGATGTCGAAGCCCGTCACCAGCACGTCGCCGGGGTAATACTTCGCCAGCTCCGCCGTCTGCTGCGGCCAGCCCAGCGTGCTGAACGGCCACAGCGCCGAGCTGAACCAGGTGTCCAGCACGTCCGGGTCGCGCTCCAGCGGCCGGTCCTCGCCATAGTGCGCCCGGGCTTGCTCGACGGCCCCGGCCTCGTCATGCGCCACGAACACCTGGCCGTCCCCGCCGTACCAGGCCGGGATGCGGTGCCCCCACCACAGCTGCCGGCTGATGCACCAGGGCTGGATGTCGCGCATCCAGGCGAAGAACGTGTTCTCCCACTGCTTCGGCACGAACTGCGTGGCGCCGCTCTCGACCGCCGCGATCGCCGGTTTCGCCAGCTCGCCGGCGTTGCAATACCACTGCACCGTCAGCAGCGGCTCGATCGGCACGCCCGAGCGGTCACCGTGCGGCACCTGGTGGCGATGCGGCTCGGTCTTCTCGAGGAACCCCAGCGCCTCCAGCTCGGCGACGATCGCCTTGCGCGCGGCGAACCGGTCCTGACCGGCCAGCCCCTGGACGAACGCCGCGTCACCAGACAACTCGATCTCGGCCAGGGTGACCCGGCCCTCCCGGTCCAGCACCGACGGCATCGGCAACGCATGCCGCTGACCCACGGCGAAGTCGTTGAAATCATGCGCCGGCGTGATCTTCACCGCGCCGGTGCCCTTCTCGGGATCGCTGTAGTCGTCGGCGATGATCGGGAAGCGCCGCCCAGTCAGCGGCTGCACCACGAACCGCCCGACCAGGTGCGAGAACCGCGCATCGGCCGGGTTCACGGCAACGGCGGTGTCGCCCAGCATCGTCTCCGGCCGGGTCGTCGCCACGACGATGCTCTCATCGGCGCCCTCGATCGGGTAGCGGATGTGCCACAGATGCCCGTTCAGCTCGACGCTCTCGACCTCGAGGTCCGAGATCGCCGACTGGAACTTCGGGTCCCAGTTCACCAGCCGCCGGTCGCGGTAGATCAGCCCCTGCCGGAACAGCGTGACGAACACTTCGCGCACGGCCTCGCTGAGGCCTTCGTCCATCGTGAAGCGCTCGCGCGGCCAGTCCAATGAGGCGCCCAGCTTGCGGAGCTGGTGGGTGATGGCGCCGCCGGACTCGGATTTCCATTGCCAGACGCGCTCGACGAAGGCGTCCCGGCCCATCTGCTGCCGGGTCCGGGCGCCCTCGGTGGGCAGCAGGCGTTCGACGACCATCTGCGTCGCGATGCCGGCGTGGTCGGTGCCGGGCTGCCACAGCGCGTCGCGGCCCTGCATGCGGCGCCAGCGGATCAGCGCGTCCTGCAGCGTCATGGTCAGCGCGTGGCCCATGTGCAGGCTGCCGGTGACGTTCGGCGGCGGGATCATGATGGTGAAGGGCGCCGCGGCAGCCGCCGGGTCGGCATGGAACGCGCCGGCCTGTTCCCATCCGGCGTACAGCCCGGGCTCGATCGCCGCGTGGTCGAAACTTTTGGTCAGCATGGCACGCTTCTAGACCGCGCCCGGGGCGGCGCATACCCCGCCGGCGGCGCTGGACTGCCGCCGGCGGGGCGCTGTCGGGGCCGGGCGGTCAGGCGGCGCGGTTGATCACGCGTTCGATCTCGGCGCGCACCATCCGCTCGACGACGGGCGGCAGGTGGGTGTCGAGCCAATCCTTCAGCATCGGCCGCACTTCCTCCCGCACCAGGTCCTCGATGGTCGGGCCGCCGCGGGTCACGGCGGTGGTGCGCTCATGCGCGAGGGTCTGCAGCAGCGCGCCGACCGAGGCGGACGCGGCGGCCGCGGCCTCCGGCGCGATCAGCTGGTGGGTGTCGACGGGTGTCATATAGGTCTGAGACATGGGTGAGGGC
>JAYUCA010000514.1:0-6983 GCA_043740535.1 Rhodospirillales bacterium
CGCACGGCACGGCCCGGGGGGCGGAGCCGCGCGCCCGGGATCATGCCGGGCTTCGAGCAGCGCCATGGTCCATAACCAGGCAGCTTCGGATGATGGAAACGGCGGGGCGGGTGTGTTCATCCGCTCATAAGACCATTTTCCTAATTTCAGGAAAAGTCAGAAAAGGTCGTTATTCCTAGTTGCTCGGGTTGTAATTCCTATGCATGATGGTCAGGCAATGAAGCACGATGACATCTGGCGCGCGCTGGACACCTTGGCAGCCGAGTATGGCCTGTCGGCGTCGGGCCTTGCCAAGAAATCGGGGCTGGATGCCACCACCTTCAATCCCAGCAAGCGCCGCATGCCGGACGGGCGTGACCGCTGGCCCAGCACCGAGAGCCTGTCGAAGGTGCTCGGCGCGACCGGCGCCAGCCTCGAGCAGTTCACCGCCCTGGTCACCGGCGCCCGCGCCGTCAGCTCCGGCCGCCCGCCGCGCCGCATCCCGCTGATCGGCTTCGCCCAGGCCGGCGGCGACGGCTTCTTCGACGACGCCGGCTTCCCCGTCGGCGGCGGCTGGGACGAGATGAGCCTGCCCGAGATCGGCGACCCGCACGCCTACGCGCTGGAAATCTCCGGGGACAGCATGGAGCCCGTGCTGCGCGACGGCGACACCGTCGTCGTCTCCCCCGCCGCCCCCATCCGCCGCGGCGACCGCGTGGTGGCCCGCACCATGGCCGGCGAGGTCATGGCCAAGCAGCTCGCCCGCCGCTCCGCCAAGCGCATCGAGCTCAAAAGCCTCAACCCCGCCCACCGCGACCGGGTTTTCGACCTCACCGAAGTCGCCTGGGTCCACCGCATCATCTGGTCCAGCCAATAGGCCAACGATCGCGGCGCAGTCGTCCCCCCGGTTCCGGGATGGCCCTCAGCCGCGCCCGAACCCCCCGCCCCCGGGCGTCTCGATGACGAACACATCGCCCGCCTGCAGCTCCGTCTTGCTGCGCCCGGACATCACCGTGACGGTCCCATCTGCCCGCTCCACCCATTGCCGTCCGGGCGCACCGTCGGCGCCGCCCTCCAGCCCGAAGGGCGGCACGTCACGCCGGCTGGCCACCACCACCATCGTCATCGGCTCGAAGAACCGGATCCGCCGCACCGACCCGTCGCCGCCCCGCGCCGCCCCGGCGCCGCCGGAGCCGCGCCGGATCGAGAAAGCCTCCAGCCGGATCGGATACCGCAGCTCCATGATCTCGGGGTCGGTCATCCGCGTGTTCGTCATGTGCGTCTGGATCGCGCTCGCCCCTGGTGACCCGGGCCCGGCGCCCATGCCGCCGCAGATCGTCTCGTAGTACTGCCGCGTCGCGTCCCCGAACACGACGTTGTTCATCGTCGCCTGGCTGCACGCGAGACGGCCCAGCGCCCCGAACAACGCGTTGCATGTCGCCTGGCTGACCTCGGTGTTGCCCGCGACGACGGCGGCGCCCGGCTCCGGGCTCAGGAACGTCCGCTTCGGGATGATGATGCGGATCGGCTTCAGGCAGCCGTCGTTCAGCGGGATGTCCTCGCCCACCAGACAGCGGAACACGTACAGCACCACGGCCCGCGTGACCGCCGGCGGCGCATTGAAGTTGCCGCCCGACTGCGCCGCGGTCCCGGTGAAATCCACCGTCGCCGTCCGCGCCGCCCGATCCACGGTGACCGACACGCATAACGGCACGCCGTCATCCATGATGTAACGGAAAGACCCGTTGCCGATCCGGTCCAGCACCCGCCGCACGCCCTCTTCGGCGTTGTCCATCACGTGCGCCATGTAGGCCCGCACCGTCTGCCACCCGAACTGCGCCACCACGCGGCCCAGCTCCTGCACGCCGCGCTGGTTGGCCGCGACCTGCGCCTTGATGTCGGCGACGTTCACATCGGGGCTTCGCGCCGGGTATTTGGCGCCGGCCAGCAGGGCGCGGAACGCCTCTTCCTGGAACACGCCGTCGTCCACCAGCAGGAAATCGTCGATCACGACCCCCTCGTCCTCCAGCGTATGGCTGTCGGGCGGCGTGCTGCCGGGCGTCAGGCCGCCGATGTCGGCGTGGTGCCCCCGGCTGCCGACGAAGAACTGGATCGTCGCTCCCGCGGCATCGAACACCGGCGTGATCACGGTCACGTCCGGCAGGTGGGTGCCGCCGTTGAACGGGTTGTTCAGCGCCACGACATCGCCGGGCCGCAGCGTGGCGCCGCGCAGCCGCAGCACGGTTTTGACGCTTTCGCCCATCGCGCCCAGGTGCACGGGCACGTGCGGCGCATTGGCCACCAGCCCGCCCGATGCGTCGAAGATGGCGCAGGAGAAGTCCAGCCGCTCCTTGATGTTGACGCTCAATGACGTGTTCTGCAGCACCGCCCCGGTCTGCTCCGCCACGTTCATGAACAGGTTGTTGAACAGCTCCAGCAGCACCGGGTCCGCCTTGTCGGAGCCGGCGACCACCTGGTTCGGCCGCGGCGCCACACGCCGCAGCAGCATGTGGTCCTGCGCCGTCACCTCGGCGCTCCAGCCCGGTTCCACCACCGTCGTTGCATTCGCCTCCCGCACCAGCGCCGGCCCGGCGATCCGGTCGCCGGCCAGCAGCGCCGTGCGCTCGAACACCGGCGTCCGGTGCTCCGCGCCGCCGCTCCACATCGGCACGAAATCAACCGCCTCCGCCGCGCCGTCCTGCCGCGCGGGCAGCACCGGCTCCCGAATTTGCTCCCCGGGTGAGACCGCCTCCACCGCCACCAGCTCTGCCACCACCGGCCGCTGCGGCGTCGCGAAGCCGAACCGCGCCCGGTGCGCCTCGGTGAACAGCGCCAGCGTATCGGCCCAATCGCCGAGCGGCACCGGCAAGGCTGCCTCTGTCCCCGCGTACCGCAGATGCACGGACCGGCGGATTTCGATCGACGCCAGGTCCGCACCCTGGGCTGCCAGGGCGGCCTGCGCGGCAGCGCCCAGCCGGTCCGCCACCGTATGCAGACCGGCGATGGACCCTGGCTCGAACGGCAGTTCCACCGCCTGTTCCCGCAGCGCCGACTGGTCCGCCAGACCCATCCCGTAGGCCGACAGCACACCGGCGTAGGGGTGGATGAACACCGTCTCCATCCCCAGCTCGTCGGCCACCAGGCAGGCGTGCTGCCCGCCGGCGCCGCCGAAGCACTGCAAGGCGAAGCGCGCCGGGTCATGCCCCTTCTGCACGCTGACCTGCTTGATCGCGTTCGCCATGTTGGCGACCGCGACGCGCAGGAAGCCCTCGGCGGCGATGCGCGGATCGTCGATGCCCATCTGCCCGGCCAGCACGGCGAACTTCGCCCGCACCACTGCTGCGTCCAGCGGCTTGTCGGCGGCATCGCCGAAGATCGGCGGGAAATGCGCAGGCTGGATCTTGCCCAGGCAGACGTTCGCATCCGTCACCGTCAGCGGGCCGCCGCGCCGATAGCAGGCCGGCCCCGGGTTGGCGCCCGCGCTGTCTGGCCCCACCCGCACCCGGCTGCCGTCGAAGTGCAGGATGCTGCCGCCGCCCGCCGCCACGGTGTTGATCGCCATCATCGGCGCCCGCATGCGAACGCCCGCGACCTCTGTCTCGAAGGCCCGCTCGAACGCGCCGTCGTACAGCGCGACGTCGGTGCTGGTGCCACCCATGTCGAACCCGATGACCCGGTGCAGCCCGGCCATCGCGGCCGTCCGCGCCGCGCCCACGATGCCGCCGGCCGGACCGCTGAGGATGGCGTCCTTGCCCTGGAACGTCGCCGCCTCGGCCAGGCCGCCGTTGCTCTGCATGAAGTATAGCCGCACGCCCGCAAGCTCGGCCGCCACCTGGGCCACGTAGCGCCGCAGGATCGGCGACAGGTAGGCATCGACCACCGTCGTGTCGCCGCGTGGCACCAGGCGCAACAGCGGGCTGACCTCGCCGCTGGACGACACCTGGTCGAACCCTGCTTCCCGCGCCAGCGCCGCCAGGCGCAGCTCCATCGCCGGGAATTTCCACGCGTGGATCAGCGCGATCGCGCAGGCCTTGATGCCGTCCTTGACCGCGGCCGCGAACGCCGCGCGCGCCGCCGGCTCGTCCAGCGGCTCGACCTCATCCCCGTCGATCGACACCCGCCCCGGAAGCTCCACCACCCGCTCGTACAGCAGGGTCGGCAAGGTCACCGTCAGGTCGAACAACCGGGGCCGCGCCTGGTTGCCGATCCGCAGCAGGTCGGCGAAGCCGCGGTTGACCACCAGCAGCGTCCGCTCGCCCTTGCGCTCCAGCAGCGCGTTGGTGGCGACGGTCGTGCCCATCTTCACCTGGTCCACCAGCCCGGCCGGGATCGTTTCGTCCGCGCCGATCCCCAGCACCTGCTTGATCCCGGCGATCGCAGCATCCTTGTAGCGCCCGGGATTCTCGCTCAGCAGCTTGTGGGTCGACAGGGCGCCGTCCGGCGCCCGCGCGACGATATCGGTGAAGGTGCCGCCCCGGTCGATCCAGAACTGCCAACCACCCAGACGACCCGGCTCGACCATGCGTGCGCTCCCTTGCCCCGCGACACTCATGCACGGCAAGGGCCAAGGCAAATCGGCGCCGCCGGCGCGCTGTAACCGCCTCTTCCCACGGCAATCCGGTGAAGGACGACCATTGGTCAAACGAGAACTCACCACAGAGACACAGAGGACACAGAGGACATGGAGAGGGAGGCAGCATCCCTCACGGTCGCCAAACCATGGGAATCGCACCGTGGAGTGCTGATCTCTGTGGTCTCTGTGCCGCCGTGGTCATTTTCCCTTGGGGCGAGCATGGCTGAACCGTTCACCCGATCGCCCTGCTCCTCCACCCTGGCCAAGAAGAAACGCTTGCTGTTCAATGCAAACGATGGTTGTTCCGCAACCTGCTGGTCTATGGCACATTGGGCCTGGTCTGACCGCGCCGCCCTTCGGCGGCCGCCAGGCTCGTTTTGGGAGATGACACGATGAAATCCGTCTCGTTTGCTTTCGCCGCACTTCTGGCCACGGCGGCCCTGGTGCAGGGCTGCGGCCCCACCCCGTCGCAGCCGCGCGACGTCGGCAACATGGCCTTCCCGGCTCCGCTGCCGCAGGGCAACTTGAGCACCACCACCCCCGGCGCGACCCGCGAGACAGGCAGCGCGGCCTTCCCGGCCCCCGTTTCGCAGGGGAACGTCACCACCACGACCGGCCGGCCCACCACGCGTGACGTCGGCAGCGCGGCCGTCCCGACCCCTGCCACGCCGGGCATCAACACGCGCGTCCGGCCGTAAGCCAGCCTTCCCGCGCGACATCGCGAATGACGGCGCCGGATGGGCGCGGCCGAATCGGCCGCGCCCTCCGTGCATTCAGGGCCGCACGGCTGCGCCGCCGCTTGCGCCCCCGCATCCCGCCCCCGCCGGACATGCCGCGTGGCCGTGACCCGGCGCCGCCATGACCACCTTGACGAAGATCATCAGCTGGAACCTGCTGCGCCTGGTTGGCGCATCGCTGGACGACGTCATTCACCTGGTCCGTCACGAACACCCCGGCCTGCTGCTGATGCAGGAGGCGACGCCCCGCATGGACGACCTGCCCCACGTGCTGGGCGGCAGCTACGAACGCGTGCTGCAGCCCGGCCGCATCCACGGCCTGGCCTACTGGAGCCCGCACAAGATTCCACCGGCGCGGGTGATCGACCTGCAGCCCGGCGCGATGTTCCGCCGGGTCAGCCAGGTGGTGGACATGGGCGCCTTCTCCGTCGCCAACGTGCACCTGTCGCACGGCCAGGTGCTGAACCGTCGGCAGCTCCGCCGCGTTGCCGCCGCATTGCCGCCGCGCGCCGCCGTGCTGGGCGACTACAACCTGGTGGGCCCCGCTTTGCTGCGCGGCTTCCGCGACGTGGGCCCGCGCGAGCACACCCACCGCGCCGGCGACGTCCTGCCGCTCCGCATCGACCGCTGCCTGATCCGCGGGCTGGTGTGCGGCGCCGTGCAGGCGCTGCACCGCAGCGCGTCGGACCACCGCCCCATCGTGGTGCGCCTGGGCACGCCGGAGGTTCGGTTGTCGATCGTAGCGTAGGGATCACGGAACTGAAGACGATCCGGTCCAGTCCCACTGCTGTTCAGGCAACATAGACAAGACATGCTGTTGACTGCATATGCTATGAAGCGCATATAGAGCCATGCTGTGGGCCGTCGATTTCCACCCGGCGTTTGCAGAAGAAGTCCGATCACTACCCGTGTCGGTTCAGGACGCAACAGGTCGCCGCCCTGCTGGCGGCTGCCGATAAACGAGGCCAGGGCTCGGCACGATTCTACAAGGCCCTGATCCGTCTGGCGGAACAACGCTGGTCATCCTGGTCATGAAGGACCCCGACATGGGCATCCCCCTTGAAGACATGATCGCCGCCCTGCCTGCGGCTCGGCAGCGAACCGTCCGTGCACGGGCCAAGACTCTCATCGATCAGGAACTTATACCAGGTGCATTAAGTAATGACTCGTCATCGCGAGCCCTTGCGAAGCGATCCAGGACCGATAGATCAGGTCTGGCCGCCCTGAACTGCTTCGCAACAGCTCGCAGTGACGATTCGGACCGGTCAATGCTTGATATCCCTGGTATTACGCTACGCGCGCTGCGCCGCGCGATGGGCGAAACCCAGGCCTCCGTCGCCGAAAAGCTCGGCATCAAGCAGGAGAACGTCTCCAGGTTGGAACAGCGCACGGACATGCTGCTCTCGACCATCAACGAATACCTGGAAGCACTTGGCGGCCGTCTCAGCCTTGTCGCCGAGTTCGACGGCCGCGCGCCCGTGCGGGTTGCAGGCTTCGCCGACGCGGGCATCGCTCCATCAGCGCCCGGCAACGCCACGACCCCGCCCGCCTTGAAGGGCGCTCCCTAGAGCATGATCGCTTCAGGTAGACGAAGGGATCATGTAAGAGGGGCAAAACCCCGGGCACCATCGCCGGTCAAGCGGGGCGGAATCGGCCCCTGACGTAGACATCGAGCGGCTGGACGACGGCGCTCC
>JAYUCA010000515.1:0-3215 GCA_043740535.1 Rhodospirillales bacterium
CGCGAGCCTTGCGAAGCGATCCACGGTCGATCGGGTGCGTGTGGCTCCTGGATCGCTTCGCCAACGGCTCGCGATGACGAGGTAGGGCAACGTGAAGCAATCACGCTCTAACAACGCGGAACCTCGTTTCAGGTCCAAGCAACCTGAAACGATACCGCTCTAAACCACCCCCCAGGCCGCCAGCTCCTCGCCGCGTACCGACCCCTGCACCGTCAGCCAGTCCCCCGGCCCGCCCAGCACGTTGATCGCCGGCGCGCGCGGCGTGGCGCGGGACCACCCCGGCCCCGGGTTGCCGTCATGCGCGAAGCGGGCCCAGGCCTGCAGCGTGGCATCCGACAGCGCCTGCTCCGCGGCGCCAGCCCCCACCTTGGCCGCGAAGAACGGGTCCTTGAAGGTGCCGAACACGAAGGGGATCTCCGCCGTGTGCGGCACGCCCCGGGCCGGCGCCTGCAGCGGATGCGCGAACTCATACAGGTAGGCCGGCGACCCCGCCGCCGCATGACGCTCGGCGGCGGCGCGGGCGCGCAGGCGGAAGACGATATCGGTGTAGGCGGTGATCCACAGCGCAAGCGGCGTCGCGGCGGCCCCGCGGGCGCGTGCGGCGTCGGCGTAGGCGGAGGCGATGGTGGACGCCCGATCCTCCGCCTCTGGCCGGTAGATCGCAGCCAGGTCGCGGATCATCGAATCGAGCTGCGCCATGTCGCGCGGCGGCCCCAGGCCCGTGACAGGCTTGCCGTCCGGCGCCACCAGGTCGTACCAGAACGTGGCCTCGGTCCGCGTCGTGCCGATCAGCAGCGGGATCGGGGCCAGGGCGGTGTCGCGCGGCCAGACCTGCAGCACATTGCCGTCCAGTACCGGCAGCACCGGCGGCCGGCCCAGGCTGCGGACCATCGCGGGATCGCGCCCCAGCGTCAGTTCGGCCTCGTGCAACGCCAGGGCGGGAACCTGGCGCAGGCCCAGCACGCTGACCTCCAGGCGTTTGGCCAGCGCCTCGGCGTAGGCGGCGGCGGTGTCCATGACCGGGAAGCCGGGGGCGCCGTGCAGCGACCCGCTTTGGATGATGGCGCGGTGCAGCAGGCCGAAGTTGCGCGGGTCGCTGGCGATGGAGGCGGTGCTGGAGCCGCCGGCGCTCTGGCCAAACAGGGTGACGCGGGCCGGGTCACCGCCGAAGGCCGCGATGTTGGATTGGACCCAGCGCAGGGCTGCGACCTGGTCCTGCATGCCCCAGTTGGCGGCCGCCCCGGTCGACGGGTCGATCAGGTCGGGGTGGGCGAGCCAGCCGAGCGCACCGAGGCGATAGTTGACGGTGACGACGACGACGTCGCCGTCACGCGCGAGGCTGATGCCGATGGTGCCGGCGGCGGCACCTTGCCCGGTGCGCCAGGCGCCGCCGTGCAGCCAGACCATGACCGGGCGGCGGCCGGTGACAGAGGGGGTGATTACATTGAGGGTCAGGCAGTCCTCACCTTGCGACCAGGGCGGATCGTACAGCCACGCCGCGGCCCCGGTCAGCGTTTGAATCGACGCCGGTCCGGCATCCTGCGCGCTCAACTCGGTCGTCCAAGGACGCAATGGACGGGGCGACGCGAAACGCAGCTGACCGATGGGGGCCGCCGCGTAGGGGATACCGAAAAAGGTCGCGAGTTTGCCCCGCTCGCAAACCGAGTTACCAGCGACGGGGCCGCAAGGTGGATCGACCCCAACGGCACACGGGTCGGCCTTCGCGGCACTTGGCAGGAGGAGCGCGGGGGTCGCGAGGAAGCTCCGGCGATTGATCATGTGTGGCGGGCTTTCTGCAGGGCTTCGTCGAGCAGCGCATGCAACGCCTTCACGGTGTCCGCTGGCAAGCGGTGAATGGTCTGCGCCAGGCGGTTGGCCAGTGCGGTCTGTTCCGGCGACAGCCCGGCGGTATCGACCGTCACGCGCGGGTGCGACAGCCGCGCCAGCCGCGCCAGCTCGTCGGCTTCGTCCCAGATGAGGTCGAACACCTCGCACACCTGGTGCACGAGGCCGGTCCCGGGCGCGCCGCGATGGCCATGCTCCAGCGCCGAGAGGTAGGCGGGCGTCACCTCCAGCCGGGCCGCAAGCCGGGCCATGGTCATGCCGCGGGCGGCGCGCAGCGTGCGGAGGCGGGCGCCGAAGGGGGGTCAGGTGAACGCCCCTCCAGGAAACGCCAATACCGTCATGCCCGGGCCTCGATTAAGCATCGACCGGTCCGCATCGTCACTGCGAGCTTTTACGAAGCAGTCCACGGCGGCCAGACCTGATCTTTCTGTCCTGGATCGCTTAGCAAGGGCTCGCGATGACGGGTCAGTATTGAGTGCCGTTAGGATGAGACGCTCAATAGCGAGGACTGGACAGCCGTGGGTGTGACCCGGCCACCCACACGGTCCCGCCCGCGCTGCCTTACGGACATCGCGTGCTGCCGGCGCCGCGTGGATACGCGGGTCAAGCCCGCGCATGACGGTTCTTCCTGTCCTGGCCCTCATCCCGGGCCCCGCCCCGAGCGGTGCCGCCGCAGCAGCAGCCGGACGCTGCCAGGGTTCAGCGCGTGCGGATGGGCGGCGCCCAGGATCAGGTGGCGCAGATGCGGCTGGTTCATCCACAGCGGGAACTCGCGGCGGATCACGCCGCCCGTCTCGCCGCTGCCGCGGCCGGTGATGACCTCCACGCAGCGCACCCCGTCCGCCACCGCACACACCAGGAAGTGCTCCAGCGCCGTGTATGCCCGCTGCGCGGTGCGGCCGTGCAGGTCGAGCGTGCGGGTGGCAGCCAGCTTGCCGCCGCGGAAGCGGGTCCAGCTGGCACGGTCCACGCCGCCCGGCGAATCGCCGACGACCAGCGGGGCCGGGCGGTGCGACGCGGCACGCGGCAAAGCGACGTGCGGCGTTGGCGGGGGCGGCGGCGGGGCCTCGGGCGCCGGCCGGGCGGGCGGCGGCTCCGGCGGCGCCACGCCGGGCAAGGGCGCGACCAGGCGGGCGTAGCTGGCCCAGGCCGCGCGGTCGGTCTCGCTCAGGGATTTTCGGCGCATGCGGCGGGGTCGTCGTGCGGCAAGCACGCATCGTCATCGTCGATCAGCACGACATGCAGCCGCCGGGGCCCGTGCGCGCCCAGCTCCAGCGTCTGCTCGATGTCGGCCGACCGGGAGGGGCCGGTCACCAGCATGACGTTGCGCGGCATGAAGCCGCCCCCGCCTGATTGGGACGGCTGCGGCG
>JAYUCA010000516.1:0-4030 GCA_043740535.1 Rhodospirillales bacterium
GACCGCTTCAGGTAGATGAAGCGATCATGCTCTAGTTTGTTGATTAAGAACGCGGAACCTCGTTTCAGGTCCAAGCAACCTGAAACGATACCGCTCTAAACGAAGAACGACTTGTCGATGTGGCCCACGTCCGTGAACGTGATCTTCGTGTTGTCCGACAGCTTGATCGTCGTGCTGCCGCCGGCAGAATGCTGCGTCCTGATCGCGTTGGCGACCTCGTGGCTGCCGTAGCCGTCGAGATCGACCTTGGCGCCCTGGTCCGGCGTGAAGTTCTGCAGCACGTCGGCGCCGCCGGCCCCACCCTTGATGAACACGGCCAGCGCCTTGCCGAAGCCGGCGTTCACCGTCGTGTTCCCGCTGCCCATGAACACGGTGTCCTTGCCCAGCCCGAGCGCCACCGAATCTGCGCCCGACCCGGCGTGGAACGCGACCCGGCCGCTGCTGAGCGAGCCGTCCAGCGTCTCGTTGCCGCTCCCCGCGCGCAGGATCTGGTCCTTCTCGCCCTCGGCGAACAACTGGTCGCCGTTCCCGCCGCCGATCAGCGTCGCGCGGCCGGTGCCGGCGTAGATCAGGTTGTGCCCGGCGCTGCCGCCGCGGAACAGGCCCGAGCCCTCGCCGCCGAACACCGTGACGCTGCCGGCGCCGCCGCTGACCGTGCTGGCGTGCTCGCCGCCGATGAACGTCATGTCGCCGGACCCGCCGGAGATCAGGTCGCCGCCCTTGCTCGTGGCGACGGTGGCCGAGCCGGAGCCGCCCTTGATCGTGTCGTGGCCCTCAGACGTGACGATGTTGGCGCCCGACCCGAGCACCATCAGGTTGTGCCCGCCGCCGGCATCGATGGTGTCGTTGCCCGAACCGGTCACGATCAGGTCGTTGCCACGGCCCGAATGGATGTCCCAGTTCCCGGCGCCGGTGTTCGGCGCGATGAAGGTCAGGGCGCCGCCGCCCTCGACGATCTCGCCGGAGCCGCCGTGCGCCAGATAGGTCAGGTTGCTGCTGCCGGACAGCACGATCTGGTTCCTGGAACCGCCATCGATGATCGTCGCGGATGGCCCGGTGATCACGACCGCCGCGGTCTGCGCGTTCAGGATCGTGACGCCGGGCGCGGTGCGTACGACCTCGCCCACCTTGCCGGCTGGCAGCGTTGGCGCAAGCGTGACGTTGGTTGCGGTCAGCATGGAGCCGTTCGCGATCGCCTTGTCGATGGTGGCGGCGAGCGACCGGGCCAGATCGGCGTTCGCCGCACTGTCGTACTGAAGGCGCAGCGTAAGGCCGTGGCCGCCTGATACAGTCACACTTGGCATGGACAATCCTTAAATTCGGTTGAGATATGCCAGGGCAACCGGCGAAATAATGAGTAACACTGCCTGATGGTGCACCGCAAAATAATAACTTGTTAAAACGTGCTGTGAAAATGACCGATGAGAGACTCACAAAACCAGCGAGGCATGGTCCTGTTGCTGAATATCAGGCTCACGACACAGCTAGCACAGGCCGTTCATTGAATATTACTGCGTAGTCAAATTAAGACTTGTCATGCTATGTTTACGGCCAGTGCCGTCCGGTTCCCGCTATGGGATTTCAAGGTCATCGCCGGACTTGATCCGGCGATCCACGCGGTTGAACAGCACGGCATCTGAACGTTTCAGGCGGAGGCTTCAGTTGGCGGTGCTGGCGGAGCCGCGGAGATGGCCTGGTCATCCTCGCGCCTGACCCGAGGACCAGCCATGCCGAACACATATTGTATCCTGACCGTCGTGGTATACGGCATGCCTCATCCACGCGGCCCCGACCGCCGTGCATCGCCCGCCTGGCTGTCAGGTCGTCTTGATGCCGTAGTTCGCGGGATCGCCGCTGATGATGTTGGCGGCGGTGTTGCCCTGATGCTCGGCGCTTTCCGAGAACCCCAGCACCACGGCCGACCGGCTCGTTCCGCTATCGAGCTGCATGGTCCAATCCGCTAAACCCGCCTGGTCCGGCCCGCGGTGCAGAGCGTTGTTGTACAATGCCGTGACGAACGCGCCGTTCGCCAGGGCGCCATACTTGGCCTGGAACTCCGCGCTGTTGGTGAAGGCCCCGGCCACCTGGTCCAATGTCGAGCGGGCGGACCCCAGCACGATCTCCCAGTTCTGCAGCCCGGCCAGGTCCGGGACCCGCCCGAACACGGTGTCATACAGCCGCGCCACCTGGGGTCCGTTCGCATCCACGTTCCAGACCCCGGCGGCGATGGTCGAGGCGGTGTTGCCGACGTTCTCGGCACTTTCGGAAAAGCCCACCATCACGTCCGCCCGGCTGGTTCCCGCGGCGAGCAGGCCGTTCCAGCTCGCCCCGCCGAGGCTGTCCGGCGCGCGGTGCAGCACGTTGGCATAGAGCTGGGTGACGAAGGCCGGGCTGCCGAGGTTCGCGCCATAACGGGCGATGAACTCGGCACTGCCGACGAAGCCCGCCGCGACGTCCCTGAGGGTTGTGCCAGCCGCCAGTTGGCCGATCCAGTTGTGCAGGCCCGGCTGGTCCGGCAGGCGGTTGAGGGCGGCCTGATAGAGCCGGGTGAGCTGCGCCGGGCTGGCGGCCTTGTCGTAGCTGAGGTCGCCATCGGCGAAGCGCACGTCCAGCAGGCCGGTCCCGGCGCCCAGCGCCAGGCCGGCGATGGGCGCGCTACGGCCCCTGATCGACGCGAGGCCCGTGTCGATGGTGAACGACCCGGCGATGAAGCGCAGCACGTCCTTGTCGCCCAGCAGCTGGTTGAGGCCGATCACGATGGCGGGCGTGCCCCCGTCGGTGATGGTGACCGAAACCAGCTTGCCCGCCGTGGCGGACGCCTCCAGCACGTCGAACTGGGCGGCGATGGCGGCGGCGCTGCCGCGGACGATGCCGTTGGAGGCGTTGCCCGCCCCGTCGTCGATCGCGACCCAGGCCTGGATCTGGTTGAAGGCTGCGGTGCTGATCTGGGTGAAATACCCGGTGTCGTTCGTCCTGCTCTCGCTCGAGACGATGCCGACGACCTGCGGCGTGCCGGACCCGCCGACCCAGACCGGACCGCCGCTGGAGCCCTCGCCGATCGAGACGCCGTCGAGCAGCGTGTAGCGGGGGTCGCGGATGACGGTCTGCAGGCTGGTGATCATCTGCCCGCCGGCGGCGCCTGGGAAGCCGCCCACGGTGACGGCGCCGCCGCCGTAGTTCGGCAGCAGCCCCATCGTGCCCAGGCTGGTGAAGGCGCGGTTCAGATGGATGACGGCGTAGTCGAACTGCGAGTTGAAGTTGTCGATCGTGCGGTTCTGGTCGGCGATCGCGATGTAATGCACGAAAGTGCCGGTCGCTGCGCCGAAGGGCGCGGTGCTGCCGTTGTAGCCGGGGCTGACGGTGATGTTGGAAGCAATCCCCTGGCCTTCGATATAGACCACGTGGCTTGCGGTCAGCACCTCATCCGGGGAGATGAGCACGCCCGAGCCCTGCCATGAATGGGGGCCGATCGTGTCGGTGATGCGGACGATCGTGTCGTAGGGGTATTGCGTGGTGTCGAACGCCATGACCGCCATCCGGGTTGCCGCCGTGAATGCTCAGTCGCGCCGCACCCCGATGTCAAGGCAGCGCAACCCCCGCGCCGGGACGGAAGGCCGCGGCATAGGTTTCGGGCCGGAAGCCGACGACCAGGCCGCCGCCCGCGTCCAGCACCGGGCGCTTGATCATGGACGGCTGCGCCAGCATCAGCGCGATCGCCCTGCCGGCATCGAGCCCGGCCTTGTCCGCCTCCGGCAGCTTGCGGAACGTCGTGCCTGCCCGGTTCAGCAGCGTCTCCCATCCCACCGCGTGCGCCCAGCCCTCCAGCAGGGCCTGGGTGACGCCCTGGGCCTTGTAGTCGTGCAAGGCGTGCGCGACGCCATGGGTTTCAAGCCAGGACCGCGCCTTCTTCATCGTGTCGCAGGCCTTGATGCCATAGATCGTCACCGGTCTGGTCATCGTCATCCTCCGGCGGCGCGCCTGGCGCCGAGGTGAGGTTTCTCCATGCCCATCGCGGCAATCAAGGGCGCAA
>JAYUCA010000517.1:0-1842 GCA_043740535.1 Rhodospirillales bacterium
TTTTCCTGCCCCGCCGCGGATCATCAAATTCAAATCGCGTGTGGGGCCACCCATCAACGCGCAATCGGGTGGCTCACTGCCTTCAAAACATAGCGGCGCACTGGTACGGGTGAGTCGTGGATCGCTTCGCCAAACGGCTCGCGATGACGAGGCAGGGCAACGTGAAGCGATCATGCTCCAAGGCGCATCAAGCGCCGAACGTCCCCTCGAACGCGATCTCGGACACCAGCTTCCGCCCGCTCGGCTCCTCCCGCGCGGCAAGCCCGGCCGGCAGCTTCGACTTGTCGCCCATCTTGCCGATGGCGATCGCCGCCTCGACCCGGTATCCATCGGGGAAGCCGAGTTCGCTGGCGCTGCGCGCAAGGTCGAACCCGACCATCCCATGCGTGCACCAACCCAACCGCGTCGCCTGCAACGCCATGTATCCCCAGGCAGCGCCTGCATCCAACGAGTGGCTGTGCGACGGGATGGCGGTGTCCTTGCCCGGCGGCACCATCGTCGAGCTGGACCCGAGCACGACCAGCGCGCTCGCGTCCTTGGCCCAGCTCTGGTTGAACTCGTTGAGCAGGCTCAGCATCCCGCTCCAATGCGGCGTGTCCCGCCGCGCATAGACGAACCGCCAGGGCTGCGAGTTGTAGGAACTGGGCGCCCAGCGGGCAGCCTCGAAGATCGTCATCAGGTCCGCCTCGGAAATCGCCTCGCCGGTGAAGGCGCGCGGCGACCAGCGCTCCAGGAACAGCGGGTCGATCGGGTGGTCTGCGGTGCGGTTGCCCACGGTCGTCATGAAGCGCCTCGTCGGTTGTGCCTGCGGCGGTTCTAACCTACCGCCGCGCGCCGTTCGATCCTAAAAACACCGGGCGGCGCCAACAAGGCCGAGAGCGGCTGCGGCGCTGGGCGGATTCCCCATTGGCAAGCCTCGGCGCCCAGCTATGGTTTGCGTCGGAGTCCCGGATATCAGATGAACACCCCATCCAGCCGCAAGCTCGCAAACGAAGCCTATTGGTGGCAGGCCGCCCCGCTGACCCGGCTGGCCGAGCGCCCGGTCGATGCCGCGTGCGACGTGGCGATCGTGGGCGCCGGCTACACCGGCCTGTCGGCGGCCATCACGCTCGCCCGCGCCGGACGATCCGTGCAGGTCTTCGACAAGCAGAAGCCAGGTGAAGGCGCCTCCACCCGCAACGGCGGCATCACCAGCGGCAACCTCCGCCCGACGAAGGAGACGATGGAGTCGAAGTTCGGCGTGCCCGCCGCCACTGCCATCCTGGAGGAAGGCAAGGCAGCGCGGGAGGACCTGTACCGGTTCATCGCCGATGAGAAGATCGACTGCGACTTCGCCCTGGTCGGCCGCTTCAACGGCGCATTCGGGCGCCGCCACTACGACGGCGTCGCCCGGGACGCCGACCACCTGCACCGCACCCTCGGCATCGAGGCCTACCCGGTGGCGCGCAGCGAGCAGCGCAACTATCTCGGCACCGACACCTATCACGGCGGCGCCGTCCGCATGGACATCGGCGGCCTGCACCCGGCGAAGTTCCATGCCGGCATGCTGCGCGTGGCGCTGGACACCGGCGCAGCCATCCACGGCGAAACCGCGGTCACGCGAATTCATGAGACCCCCCGGGGATGGGAGGTGACGACCCCGCGCGGGACCACCATCGCCCGGGATGTGCTGACCTGCACGAACGGCTACACCGATCGATCTGACCGCTGGCTGCGCCGCCGCCTGGTGCCCATCCGCAGCCGGATCATCGCGACGGCCCCGCTGTCGCCCAACCTGATGGGAGAGCTGATGCCGCGGCGCATGATGTGCACCGAGACGCGTCAGTTGCACTATTATTACCG
>JAYUCA010000518.1:0-5479 GCA_043740535.1 Rhodospirillales bacterium
GGCGGGAACACGCCGCCCACTGCGCCGCAACGCGGCGACGAGGGATTGCCGCAGCAGCAGCCGGCCCCGATGCCGGCGCCAGACTCCGACGCGGCCGCGCCACAGCCCGACTCCATGGCGGGCCCCGAGACACCGCCGCCCACCGCACCGGCCATCCCGGATGCGGCGCCCCCTGCGCGCGCGGAGCCTTCCGCGTCCCAGCCGCCGGAGGTCCGGCTGGAGTCGCCGGCCGCCCCGCCGCCCGCGTCGCTGGCCCTGCCGCCTGCAAGCCTCGCCCCGGGCCTCGCATTGCCCACCCCGCCGATCCCGCCTCCCCCGGCGGCACGGCTGCGCCCGATGGCTCCCCCGTCGGCAAACCTCCGGCCGATGACGCCGCCGCCGCCGCCATCGACCGGCACGTTCGAGCATCCGATGAGCCTGAATTTCAACCCCGCCCCGTATCGCCAGCCCGCGCCCCGGACCACCGCCGCCCGAGGCTCCGTCGCGTCCCGCTCCGTCGACCTGTCGACCGGGGCGCCGAAGCCCGGTCCGAACCGGAACGAGGCCTTCTTCGACATCCGCGCCGCGAACATCGGCGCCGACTGGGCGCAGGGCCTCAAGGCCTATTGGCTGCGCCACCGCTACTACCCCCCGCAGGCGGCGGAGAACGGCGAGGACGGATCGGTCGATATCGAACTGACGGTGAACCGGCTCGGGCGGGTCGAGTCGGTCGCGGTGAAATCGCGGTCGGGGTCGCCCTGGCTGGATATGGCCGCCGCCGCCACATGGCGCAACGCGCAGCTGGCGCCGCTGCCAGCGGAAACCGCCGGCGAGCGCATCACCGTGCCGATCACGATCAATTACCTGTTGATCAGATAGACCTGGAACAGCGCGTTGAAGTCATGACTTTCACCAAGCGGCAGTACCAGAGCACGTCATACCCGGGCCGGCTTGACCCGGGGATGACGGTCTGAGGGCTGGAGCGGGCGGAGGGAATCGAACCCTCATCAGCAGCTTGGAAGGCTACCGCATTACCACTATGCTACGCCCGCCCGGTGTACCGAGGATAGCGCGGAAGGCTGGGGTGCGGCAACCATGCTGGTTTCGAACGCTGCAGGCGACGTGATCTCCAGCAGCTCCAGGTCGTCGCTGTGCGCGATCTCCCGATGCGGTAATCCCGGCGGCTGATACACTGAGCTGTTCGCCTCCAGACGCACCCGGCCGATGTCGGCGTATTCGAACTCCACCCAGCCACGCAGCACGTAGACCATCTGGAAGTCGAGCGTGTGGGTGTGCCATTGCGGCGAGGGATGCTCGCCTGCCACCGGGCGGATGACGTGCGCGCCGAAGCCGCCTGCCGAGGCGCCGGCGATGCCCAGGTCGCGGTAGGCGAAGAACCGGCGCAGCCCGGCGTCGAAGCCGGCCGGGTCGTCATGCCGCACGGTTGTCTGCGTTTCGGCCATCGTCGGTTCCTCCGGTTGGTGCTTTGCCCGGGAACATGGCATCCCATGCACGGAAACGGAATGCTGGTGGGGAATGGCTGGGGAACACGGAAGTATCGAACACGTCGAGGACAAGCGGGTCGCGCTGCTGATCGCCATACTGGCGCTGTGTCTGGCGCTGGTGGAGACGGGCGCCAAAAGCGCGCAGACGGCGGCGATCAGCCTGAACGTGGCCAGCAACGACATCTGGGCCTTCTACCAGGCCCGCGTCGTGCGCGAGACCATCGTGCGCACCGCCGCCGAGCAGGCAGCCCTGGTCAAGCCGGCGGCCGACCCCGAGACCCGGGCCGCGATCGAGGCGCAGGCCAAGACCTGGCAGGAGACCGTCGCCCGCTGGCAGGACGACCCGAAGGGCGGCGACGGCCGCAAGCAGCTGCGGGAGCGGGCCAAGGCCAGCGAGGCGGAGCGGGAAACGGCGATGGAGCGCTACCACCTGTATGAGATCGGCGCCGCCATGCTGCAGGTTGCGATCGTCATCGCGTCGGCGTCGATCATCACCACGGTGCCGCTGCTCACCCTCGGCAGCCTGCTGCTCGGCCTGGGCGGCATGGCTGCGGGCCTGCTGGGGTTCTTTGCGCCCGAGATGCTGCACGGGCTGCATTTCTAGATGTCATCGGCGTCCGGACGCGGCTGAACCTGGCCGCGTCCGGTGCTGGTGATCAGGCCAGGTCGAACCGGTCCAGGTTCATCACCTTGTTCCATGCCGCGACGAAGTCCCGCACGAACGTCGCCTGCGAGTCGTCGCTGGCATAGACTTCGGCGATGGCGCGAAGCTGCGAGTTCGACCCGAAGACGAGATCGACGCTCGTGCCGGTCCACTTCAGCTCGCCGGTTGTCCGGTCATGGCCCCAGAACACGCCCTGCGCGTCTGCCGCCGGCTTCCACGTCGTGCCCATGTCGAGCAGGTTGACGAAGAAGTCGTTGGTCAGGGCGCCGGGCCGCTTCGTGAAAACGCCGTTGCTGGACTGTCCGGCGTTCGCGTCCAGCACGCGCAGGCCGCCGACGAGGACCGTCATCTCGGGCGCGGTCAGCGTCAGCAGCTGCGCCCGATCGACCAGCATCTCCTCGGCCGACATGGCGTAGCGGGTCTTGAGGTAGTTGCGGAAACCGTCCGCAGCCGGCTCCAGCACCGAGAACGACTCGACGTCGGTCTTCTCCTGCGAGGCATCCGCGCGGCCCGGCTTGACCGGAACCTCCACCTCATGCCCGCCGGTCTTGGCCGCCTGCTCGACGGCGGCGGCGCCGCCGATGACGATCAGGTCTGCCAGCGAAACGCGCTTGCCGCCAGGGGCCGACGCGTTGAACGCCGTCTGGATGCCCTCGAGTTTGGTCAGCACGGCCGCCAGGTGGGCGGGCTGGTTGACCTCCCAGTCCTTCTGCGGCGCAAGCCGGAGGCGCGCCCCGTTGGCCCCGCCGCGCTTGTCGGAACCGCGGAAGGTCGAGGCCGAGGCCCAGGCGGTCGAGACCAGCTCGGCGATGGACAGCCCCGCTGCCAGCACCTGGGCCTTGAGCGCCTTGATGTCCTGCGCGTCGATGACCGGGTGATCGACCGCCGGGATGGGATCCTGCCACAGCAGCTCCTCGGCCGGGACGTCGGCGCCGAGGTAGCGGGAGCGCGGCCCCATGTCGCGGTGCGTCAGCTTGTACCAGGCCCGGGCGAACGTGTCCGCGAACTCGGCGGGGTTCGCGTGGAAGCGCCTGGAGATGGTCTCGTAAGCCGGGTCCGCCCGCAGCGCGAGGTCCGCCGTCGACATCATCGGGGCGTGCCGCTTCGTGGGGTCATGGGCGTCGGGCACGGTGCCCGCTGCCGATGCGTCCTTGGGCGTCCACTGCTGCGCGCCGGCGGCGCTTTTCACCAGTTCCCACTCGTAGCCGAACAGGTTGTCGAAGTAGTTGTTGTCCCACTTGATCGGGTTTGTGGTCCAGGCGCCCTCCAGCCCGCTGGTGATCGTGTCGACCGCCTTGCCGCTGCGATAGCTGCTGATCCAGCCGAGGCCCTGGTCTTCCGTGCCGGCGCCCTCGGGCTCCGGTCCGACGAACTGGCCGGGATCGGCGGCGCCGTGGCACTTGCCGAAGGTGTGGCCGCCGGCGACCAGGGCCACCGTCTCCTCGTCGTTCATCGCCATGCGGGCGAAGGTCTCGCGGATGTCCCGGGCCGAGCCGAGCGGGTCGGCCACGCCGTTCGGTCCCTCGGGGTTGACGTAGATCAGGCCCATCTGGACGGCGGCGAGGGGGTGCGACAGCTCCCGGTCGCCGCTGTAGCGCTTGTCGCCGAGCCAGGTGTCTTCCGGCCCCCACATGATGTCTTCCTCCGGCTCCCAGATGTCCGCGCGGCCGCCGCCGAAGCCGAAGGTCTTGAAGCCCATCGACTCGAGCGCGCAGTTGCCGGCCAGCATCATCAGGTCGGCCCAGGAAATTTTCCGGCCGTATTTCTGCTTGAGCGGCCACAGCAGCCGGCGCGCCTTGTCGAGGTTCGCGTTGTCGGGCCAGCTGTTGAGCGGCGCGAAACGCTGCGTGCCCGAGGACGCGCCGCCGCGGCCGTCACCGGTGCGGTAGGTGCCCGCGCTGTGCCAAGCCATGCGGATGAAGAACGGCCCGTAATGGCCGTAATCGGCCGGCCACCAGTCCTGCGACGTCGTCATCAACGCGAACAGGTCCTGCTTCAGGGCAGCGAGGTCGAGGCTGTTGAACGCCTCGGCGTAGTCGAACGCCCCGCCCATCGGGTCGGACAAGGCCGAGTTCTGGTGCAGCACCCGCAGGTGCAGCTGGTTCGGCCACCAGACCTGGTTCGACATCTTCAAGACGACGGCGTTCTTGTCGAAACCGCCGCCCGTTACGGGGCACGTGCCTGCGCTGGGTCCGCCATGTCCGTCCATATTATTCTCCGATCTCGGCTACGTTGAGTGACTGGGTGCGACGTACGACGGCCAGACAAGGGACACCGTCCAGGCTCGTGGGCCGGCAGTGCAGCGGTTCTGGCTTTGCGCGATGCAGTTCTAGCGGCAACCTGATGATGAAAGGAAGCCCTGAACACCCACAGGTACGATAGACATAGACTATGACCATGAATCGCTTGACCCGATGAACCTTCGCGACCTTCGCTATGTGCTGGCCTTGGCCGAGCACGAGCATTTCGGCCATGCCGCCAAGGCGTGCGGCATCAGCCAGCCGACGCTGTCCGTGCAGCTTCGCAAGCTCGAGGAGCTGCTCGGCGTGGTGCTGTTCGAGCGCACCAGCAAGACGGTGACGCCGACGGCGGCCTGCGACCGGCTGATCGGGCATGCCCGCGGCGCGGTGGCCGAGGCGGAGGCGATCCTGGCCGTGGCGCGCACCCTGCAGGACCCGCTTGCCGGGCGCTTCCGGCTCGGCATCATCCCGACCCTGGCGCCCTATCTGCTGCCGCTGGTGTTCGCGCCGCTGCGCGAGGCGTTGCCGGCGCTGGAGATGGAGCCGTGGGAGGACCAGACCACGGCGCTGCTGGATCGGCTGCGCGCGCATGAGCTGGATGCCGTCCTGCTGGCGACCGAGGTGGACGGACCGGATCTTTTGAGCCAGACGCTGTTCGCCGAGCCGTTCCTTGCCGGGCTGCCGCCCGAGCATCCGCTGGCCGGGCATGAGGTGGTGGCGGAGGCGGATTTGGCGCCGGACATCCTGGTCCTGGCGGACGGGCACTGCCTGCGCGACCAGACGCTGGCGGCCTGCGGGCATAGCGGGGGGCCGGGCGCGGGGCTGGGAGGCGCGCTGCGTGCGGCGAGCCTGTCGACGCTGCTCAACATGGTGGCTGCCGGCTATGGGACGACGCTGGTGCCTGGGCTGGCGGCCGGGGCGGCGCAGGACGCGGGGATCGTGCTGCGTCCGCTGGCGGCGCATGCGGGGCGGACGGTGCGGATCGCCTGGCGCGCGCAGTTCCCGCGGCGCGCTGCGGTGGAGGCGGTGGGCGAGGTCATTGCGGCTCGTTTGCGCGGCTTCGCGGAGGGGGCGGCGGCGGGGACGGTGTA
>JAYUCA010000519.1:0-1658 GCA_043740535.1 Rhodospirillales bacterium
ACATGCCGAGTGCGTGTTCCTCAACGGCGGGCCGAAGCCCGCGGTGCGCGCGCATGTGGAGGCGCTGCGGGCGGCGGCGGTCGAGGCCGGGCGGGGGCCGGGTGACATGAAGATCTTCGTCGGCGCCAGCGTGGTGGTGGCCGAGACGGCGGCGCTGGCACAGGCGAAGCTTGCGGACTACCGCCGCCATGCCTCGATCGAGGGCGCGCTGGCTCACGCCTCGGCCAGCATGGGGATCGACCTCGATGCGTATGGCATGGACCAGCCGATCGAGGCTGTGCCGACCCAGGCCATCGCCAGCAACCTGGCAGCGATGGCGCAGCAGGGCATGACGAAGCGCACGTTGCTGGACCGCATGGTGCTGGGCAGCCGCCAGACGCCCATCGTCGGCGATGCGGCGCAGGTGGCGGACGCGTTGGCGGCCTGGGTTGCCGAAACGGATGTGGACGGCTTCATCCTGTCGCGCACCGTGACGCCCGAGTGCTTCGCCGATTTCATCGATCTGGTGGTTCCCGAACTGCAGCGGCGGGGGATGTACAAGCAGGCCTACGCCCCGGGGACGTTGCGGGCAAAGCTGTTCGGGGCGGATCGCCTGCCGGGAACGCATGCGGCGGCGCGGGAGCGCTGGGCATAGCCGGGCTGGCGGAAAGCCGTCATATTTGCCGGCGAGGCTTGTTCTCGGTATTTTAACGACAAATATCCGAGGTCCCGCAGATTGGCGGCCGTCCGCGCAGTCTGCCGATCCTTGGTGCGTGGTGGGAGTCGATGAACGTCCGGTCAGTCCGCCTGAATGAAATGAGGCGCATCCGTCCCGCTGCCTGCGGGCCTGCGGCGCGATAGCGGGTGGACGATCACGCCTCCATCCCGGCGCCACGGCCCCGGGCGCCCGTTGCGGAGTGGCACGGTTCGCGGCTGGCGGCGTTCCTGCAGGATGGGGGCCGGGTCGCTGTGCTGGTGTGCGCGAGCAGCGCGGGCCGGGCGGCGGTGCTGGACGTGGCGCTGCCGCTGATATCCGGCGCGGTGATCCGGACGGGCAACCCGCTGGCCAGTCCGTTGACGCTGTATCGGCTGCTGATCCAGGTGGGCGCCGAGGATGACGGCGGGGATGAAGCCGATTCGCTGCTGCGCTGCCTGGCTGGCCATGCGGCTGGGCCGGAGCCGGTCCTGCTGCTGGTCGATGACGCGCACACGTTGTCGGGGGACGTGCTGCTGGCGCTGACGCGGGCGCCGCATCTGGCGCCGCCGGGGCAGCCCGGCGTCGCGCTGATCCTGGCAGGGGGCCCGGCCCTGCAGGAGATGCTGTCGGCGCCTGGGCTCGAGAGCCTGCGCGACCCGTCGACGATGCTGAGCCTGGCCGTGCCCGCGGACGGGTTCGAGCGGGCGGGACAGACAGAGCCTGGTGGCCACCCGGGTGTGGAGGCCGGGTCAGCCCCCCCGGTCCCGATGGCCCCGCTGCGGGCGGACCCGGTCGTGCAGGCGCCGATGGACGGGCACGCCGTGCCGTTGCCGCCGGCGCGGGCGGCGCAGGTGTTCCATCCGCCGATCAACAGCAGCATCGTGCAGTTGCCCATGCCGGTCCCGGTCCGGAAGGCGGCGGCTCTGCCGGCGCCGATCCAGACCGGGGCGCCCGCGCCCGCCGCAACCCCACCTCCGCGCGG
>JAYUCA010000520.1:0-1705 GCA_043740535.1 Rhodospirillales bacterium
TGGAGGCCGCCGAGACCGCCCGCGCCGGGCAGGCGTTCCAGGACATGTACCGTGCGCTGATGCGCATGACCCGCAACCGGTCGCGCCTCGACCCGTTGCTGGAGGTGCTGGGCGGCACGGCGGTGGCGCTGGTCATCGGCTTCGCCGGCTGGCGCGCCGCGCTGGGCGATGGCGGCATCGGCAACTTCGCCGGGTTCGTGTCGGCGCTGCTGCTGGCGGCCCAGCCGCTGCGGGCGCTCGGATCGTTGAACGCCGCGCTGCAGGAGGGGCTGGCGGGCCTCGCGCGGGTGTTCCACGTGATCGACGAGAAGCCCGGCATCGCGGAGCGGCCCGGCGCCGTGGCATTGCCGCCGGGGCCGGGCCGCGTCCATTTCGAGAACGTCGGCTTCGCCTATCCGGACGGCCGCATGGGCCTGCGCGGCCTGAGCTTCGACGCGGCGCCCGGCTTGACGCTGGCGCTGGTGGGCCCGTCGGGCGCCGGCAAAAGCACGGCGCTGGCCCTGATCCCCCGCCTGCAGGACGTGCTGTGCGGCGCGATCACGATCGATGGCGTGGACGTCCGCACCGTCACGCTGTCAAGCCTGCGCGATTCGATCGCCTATGTCGGCCAGGACACGCTGCTGTTCGACGACACGGTGGCGGCCAACATCCGCATGGGCCGCCGCGGCGCGACCGACGATGAGATCGAGGCCGCCGCCCGGGCCGCCGCGGCCGACTTCATCTGGACCCTGCCGCAGGGCTTCGCCACCCCGGTCGGCCCCGGCGGCGGCCGGCTGTCCGGCGGCCAGCGCCAGCGCGTGGCGCTGGCCCGCGCGCTGCTGCGCAACCCCCGCATCCTGCTGCTGGACGAGGCGACCAGCGCGCTGGACGCCGAAAGCGAAGCCTCCATCCAGCAGGCGCTGGCAACGCTGCGCGCCGGCCGCACGACGATCGTGGTCGCCCACCGCCTATCGACCGTGCGCGACGCGGATCTGGTGGTGGTCCTGGCGGACGGCGCCGCCGTCGAACTCGGCACCCACGCAGCGCTGCTCGCCGAAGACGGCCTCTATGCGCGGCTCGTCCGGACACAGGCGCTGGCGGCGTAGCTTCAAGGGAGGAGACTGCGCGAGCGCGCGGGTCGCGCGGACGGCTGGTGGTGCAATGCTCTTCGCACTGCTAGAGCATGATCGCTTCTGGGAGACGACGCGATCAAGCTCTAGTGTATTGATGAAAAACGCGGAACCTCGTTTCAGGTCCAAGCAACCTGAAACGATACCGCTCTAGCCGGACGGCGGTTCCCCATCGATCTTACGCCGGAACTCCGCCATCGCCGCCGAAAGGCCACCTGCCAGCGCGCCCGCCGCGAGAACCGCAGGCCGGGCCAAAGCCGTCTCGAAGATGCCATAGCTCCGCATGGCGACATGACGGAAACGCCGGGTTTCGTTGGCCGCCTTGGCGATCAGCGGCGGCAGGACAGCCGGGCGCCCGCCGCAGGCCCGCGAAACCCGGGCGATCAGGTCCGCGTGCCAATCCGGCCCCGATGGCGGCTGTTCCCCAACAAGGCCCAGCACACGGACCAGCGCCGACTGCATCGACGTGTGCCCGGACTGCATGGCGTGCATCAGCGCCATCTTTGCCTTGTAGCCGGCTAGATCGGCATCGCTGAACCCCCCGGCGGCGTAAAGCTCCACCGACCGGCCGAAATGCTCGGTCGCCGCCGCCACAT
>JAYUCA010000521.1:0-1737 GCA_043740535.1 Rhodospirillales bacterium
CAACCCGGCCATGTCACCGCGCTCGCCGATGCCGACGAAGCGGGTCTCCCGGAGGAACTGCGCCCCTATTTCCAGAAGTGCCGCGACAAGCTGGGCTTCGTGCCCAACGTGCTGCGCGCCTGGCTGCTGCGGCCGGCCAAGCTGCGGAACTTCGTGCGGCTGTATGATGAGCTGATGCTCGCGCCCTCTGGCCTGACCAAGCTGGAGCGGGAAATGATCGCCGTCGCCGTATCCTCGTGGAACCGCTGCTACTACTGCCTGGTCGCGCATGGCGCGGCGGTGCGGCGCATCTCCGGCGATCCGCAGCTGGGCGAGATGATGGCGTTCAACTACCGCGTGGCAGACCTGCCGCCCCGGCAGGCAGTCATGCTGGACTTCGCCATCCTGCTGACCGAGGCCCCCTATCGCGTGGGCGAGGCGGAGCGCGGCAAGCTGCGCGACGTGGGGTTCGGCGACGAGGACATCTTCGACATCACCGAGGTCGCGGCGTTCTTCAACTACACGAACCGCGTGGCGCACGGCATCGACATGATGCCGAACGCCGAATACCACGACGTCGCGCGGACGCAGGGTGGCTGACCTTCAGTGGCGGATTGCGCAAGCGCCGATCCACCCTACGATAGCGGAACAACGCGAGAGGATTCCGGCATGCTGACCATCCACCACCTCGGCAAATCGCAGTCCGAACGGATCATCTGGCTGTGCGAGGAGCTGGGTCTGCCGTACGACCTGAAGTTGTACACGCGGGACGCCGTCACCATCCTGTCTCCGCCGGAACTGCGGGCGATGCATCCGATCGGGGCGGCGCCGGTCATCACCGATGGCGAGCTCGTGCTCGCGGAATCCGGCGCCATCATGCAATACATCATCGCCAAGCACGGCGGGGGCCGTCTGGCGCTCGGGCCGGACGATCCCGGCTTCGCGCACTACCTGTATTGGTTCCATTTCGCGAACGGCAACCTGCAGCCGAACATGGGGCGCAACATGGTGCTGCGCCGGCTCGACCTCGCGCCGGACAACCCGGTGCTGCTGGCGATGAAGGGCCGGCTGGACAAGGCGCTTGCCCTGGTCGAGGCGCGGCTGGCCGAGGCGGCGTTCTTTGCCGGGGACACGTTCACGGCCGCCGACATCATCATGGTGTTCTCGCTGACCACGATGCGGGTCTTCCTGCCGCTGGATTTGTCGCCCTATCCGGCCATCCTGGCCTATCTGCAGCGCATCGGCGCCCGCCCGGCGTATCGCCGCGCGATGCAGAAGGGCGACCCGGACATGAAGCCGCTCCTTTCGGCCATGCCAACCTAGCTTTGGGCAGCCCGCTCGTACCGCCACTCCCACGAACACGACAGGTCTTGCAGCGCCCGGCATTCACCCCGCACATAGCCGCGCCGCGCATAGAAGCGGTGCGCGCGCTCGAACCGCGTATCCGTCCACAGCTCCAGCCGCGTTGCCCCGGCCGCCGCAGCATGACCCTCGGCCACGTCCAGCAACGCCTGCGCAAGACCCGAGCCATGCAAGTCAGGATGCACGTAGACCTTGCAGATCTCCCACGCGCCGGTGGCCAGCGGCCGGGCCGCGATCATCCCGGCCACGTCGCCGGCCACCCACAGCGCGCCGCCGAGACCGCCGAAATACGTCGCCAAGGCCCGTAGTTCCGGCACTTCGGCGTCTACATCCAGGATGCAGCCAGGGTAGTCCGCCCAGCAGCGGCCGATCAGCGCGATGAAGCCGGGCGCGTCG
>JAYUCA010000522.1:0-4754 GCA_043740535.1 Rhodospirillales bacterium
AAGCATATGGGATGCGATGCCGCTGGAGGAAACCCGTCGAGAACGACGGCGCGGCACGCCCCCTGTCACGATACCGCGCCGACCGACTCCTCCAGCACGTGCCACGCGTCCTCGCCATACTTGCCGCGCCACTCCTTGTAGAAGCCGGACTGCTTCAGCGCCTCGCGGAACATCGACGAATCGACGTCGTTGAACACCAGGCCGCGGCTTTGCAGCGTGCTGCGCACATCGATGTTCAGCTTGGCGATGTCCGCCCGCTCCGCGATGGCGGCGGCCGAGAACTCCCGCGCCAGGATCGCCTGCACGTCGGCCGGCAGCTTCTCGAGCGCGCGCTTGTTCGCCAGCAGCCAGAACCCGTCCCACATGTGGTTGGTCATGCTGCAGTTCTTCTGCACCTCGTACAGCTTGGCCGTCTCGATCAGGCTCAGCGGGTTCTCCTGCGCGTCGGCGATCTTGGTCTGCAGCGCCGAATAGACCTCGGCGAAGTTGATCGTGACCGGCGAGGCGCCCAGGCTTTGGAACATGCTGGTCCACAGCGGGCTGGGGGGCACGCGGATCTTCAACCCCTTGTAATCGTCAGGCGACTTGATCTGCTTCGTGCTGGTCGTGGTCTGGCGGAAGCCGTTGTCGAAGATCTTCTCGAAGGCATGCAGGCCGCGCTTCTCGATCTCGCCGCGCACGTAGGCGCCCAGCTTGCCGTCCATGGCGGCCCAGACCTGGTCGTAGTTCTTGAAGGCGAAGCCCACGCCGTTGATGCTGGCCGGCGGCACCAGCGTCGCCAGGATCAGCCCCGACAGCGAGAAGAACTCGAGCGCGCCGGAGCGAAGCTGGCTCAGCATGTCCGTGTCGGAGCCGAGCTGGTTGTTCGGGAAGATGCGGATCTCGACCCGGCCATCGGTCGCCTTCAGCACGCGCTCCGCGGCCTCGATCATGCGGACCGTCAGCGGATGGATCATCGGCGTGTTGTTCGCCATCTTCAACGTGAACTCGGCGGCGTTGGCGGGCCGGGTGCGGATGGCGACCAGCGGCAGGGCGGTGGCGCCGAGCATGGCGGTGCGGCGGGTGATGGACATGGCAGGCGTCTCCCAGGACGGCATCGAGGTTTCTCGGCGCCCTGCCCGTATCCTGTTTGACCGGGGATGGGAAGGGTTCGCCGGTTGCGGAGTGCTGGCGCAACCCGTCTTCGGCAGCGTCACGCCGCTGGTGGTGGCGGCGCTGATCAAGGCGGCCGGGGACGTGGCGGCGCCGGGCCTGTACCTGGCGGGGGTGACGCTGCTGAGCCTGGGGTGCCTGGTTGGGTGCTGGCGGCTGCAGGCGCGCGAAACGTTGCGGTTAGACGCTGGATTGCAGGCCGAACGACTCATAGACCGTGAGGTGTTTTTGGAGCAGCGGCAGCAGCCATCCCGCGCGATGTAACGGCCCCTCGGCCGACCGGCTCGTCGCCAAAGATCACCGGTCTGCCCAGACCCGCGCCGCCTCGGCATCCGCCGCATCCGCATTCGCCAGTCCGCCCAGCGCCAGCAAACCGAGCGCGATTGTCGCCCGTGCCGTCGTAGCGCCTGGGCCGACCCCGCTTTTCCACGTCTCCAGCAGGTCCCCCGGTCCATCGTCACCGGCCAGCGGAGGCATCGCCCACTCGCCCTGACCCGCCACGCCGTCGAACCAGTGCGCCGTCATCGGCTTCGTGGGGTTGCGCTCCGCCTCGCCGCCGCCGCCCTTCACCACCACCAGGCGCCCGCGGCCCAGCAGGGAGGCGGTGTTCACGTGCAGCGCGATATAGGGCGGATGGAACACGCCATCCACGCCGGCCGACGCGTCGAACGGGTTCAGCAGCCGGGCCGCGGTGTTGATCGGCGAGCGCAATCCCAACAACCCGCGCAGCCGCAGCAGCGCGTCCAGCCCCGGGCACAGCACCGCCAGCGGCAGATAGGCGAACCCCGCCGCATCCAGTTGCTGAACCGCCTCCTCCCGGCTGCCGCAGACCGGCAGGCCGAGCGCCGCCAGCGACTCCGTCACCGGCGTGCCGCGGGTGAACTCGTTGCTGCCATGCATCAGCACCCGGTGCCCAGCCCGCGCCAGGGCCAGCGCGGCCAGCAGGAACCACGGCGCGCCGCGGGTCCGTCCGGCGCCGTAGCTGGGCCAGTCCAGCGCCACCGGCGCGCAGCCGGGCGGCAACCCGGCGCCCATCGTGTCGCGCGCGGCCTCCACCAGGCCGGCCATCTCCGCCGGGTCCTCGCCGCGGTAGCGCAGCAGCATCAGGAAGGCGCCGACCTGATAGGGGTCCGCCTCGTTGCGCAGCACCATCGACAGCGCCGTCCGCGCTTCCTCCCGCGTCAACGCGCGGGAGCGGCCGGGGCCGCGGCCCAGCGTGCGGACATACTGGGCGAAGGGGTGTTCCGAGGCGACTGCGGCTATGTCGGGTCGCGGTGTGGCGTCAGGCAGCGGGGACGAGTTGGTCACGCAGGATCTCTTTCAGCTCCGGGATGCAGGAACCGCAATTCGTGCCCGCCCGCAAGGCCGCGCCGATTTCCGCCACCGTCGTCATGCGCTGGCCCGCCACCGCGCTGCGGAGCGTGTCCAGCCCCACCGAGAAGCAGGCGCACACCGTCTTCTCCGTCGCCCGCACCGGGCCGCCGCCCGCGAGCACGCTGCGCCGTGACCCGTCGCTGACCGGCCCGGCCAACAGCGCTTCTAGCGCCTGGTGCGACGGCAGCGCCGCCTCCCGGCTGGTCAGATACAGGCAGGCGACCAGGCGCCCCTCACGCAGGGCCGCAAACCGCCACACGCCGCGGCTGGCATCGGCCATATCCATGACGTCGCAGCCATCGGCCGCCATCACGTCGCGGGCGAAATCGCCCAGCGCCGCGCCGTCCGGCAGGGGCTCCGAGCCCGCAAGGTCGAAGGCGTGGCCGTGATCGAGCGGCATGCGGGTCCAAACCATGCCGGCCGGCCGCACCGCGTTCGCGTGCAGCAGCAGGCCGCGCCACGTGGTCGGCACGGCGGAAACGCGCAGCGGCGTCGCCTTCAGCTCCGGCTGGCCGGAAACCGGGTCGCACGCGGCGCCCACCAGGCGGTCGATCGGACCCGACGAGGCGAAGGCGTCCGTCCAGTGCATCGGCACGAACACCTCGCCCGGGCGCTGGGCGGCATCGATCGCGGCGCGCAGCACCGCCACGCCATCGACGGTTTCGAGCCGCACCAGCCCCGCTGCGGTCACGCCGAGCGCTGCCGCGTCGTCAGGGTGCAGCGTCGCCAGCGGCTCGGCCACATGCTGGACCAGGCGCGGCGCCAGCCCGGTGCGCGTCATGGTGTGCCACTGGTCCCGCACCCGGCCCGTGTTCAGGATCAGCGGAAAGCGGGCGTCGGGCGCGGTGGCCGGGGCGCGCCAGACGGTCGGCAGCAGGCGGGCCTTGCCGTCCGGCGTGGGGAAGCCGCCGGCGGCGAACAGACGGCCGCCCTGGGCGCCCATCGATGGCGCCGGCCAGTGCCGCGGCGGCATGGCGTCGTACTCTTCGTCGGTCAGCCCGGCCAGGCCGCCCAGGTCCAGCGGGCGCGTGCCGACGTTCTCGAAGGCGGTCAGGGCCGCGTGCTCGCGGAACACCCCGGCGGCGCCCTGCCAGGCGAAGGCGCCGGGCCAGCCCATGCGGCGCCCGACCTCGGCCAGCATCCACCAGTCGGCCCGCGCCTCGCCGGGCGGGGCGCGGAACGCGCGCTGCCGCGTGATGCGGCGTTCGGAGTTGGTGACGGTGCCGCTGCGTTCGCCCCACCCGGCGGCCGGCAGCAGCACGTGCGCGTAGCGCGTGGTGTCGGTCGGCCAGATGTCGCTGACGACGACGAACGGGCAGGCGGCCAGCGCGTCCCGCACCCGGCCGGCGCGCGGCAGGCTGTCGGCGGGGTTGGTGCAGATGATCCAGATCGCCTTGATGCGGCCGTCGTGCACGGCCTCGAACATGTCGACGGCCTTCAGCCCGGGCGCCGTCGCCATCGCCGGCGCCTGCCAGAAGCGGCCGACGCGGTCGACGGCGCCGGGCTGGTCGAACCGCATGTGCGCCGCCAACTGGTTCGCCAGGCCGCCGACCTCCCGCCCGCCCATCGCGTTCGGCTGCCCGGTGATGCTGAACGGACCCGCGCCAGGCGTCCCGATCCGGCCCGTCGCCAAATGGACGTTCAGGATGCTGTTGACCTTGTCGGTGCCGGCCGACGACTGGTTGACGCCCTGCGAATATACCGTGACCACCCGCGGGGTGCGGGCGAACCAGGCGTAGAAGGTCGCGATGTCGGCCGGGTCCAGCCCGGTGATGGCGGCCACGTCGACGCCGCGCGCGACCTCCAGCGCGTCGTCCAGCCCGTTCGCATGGGCCGCGACCCACCTGTGATCGACCGCGTCGACGTTCTCGAGATAGGCCAGCAGCCCCGCGAACAGCGCCACGTCGCTGCCCGGCGCCAGCTTCAGGTGCAGGTCCGCGTCCTCGCACGTCGCCGTCCGGCGCGGATCGATCGCCACCACGCGGGTGCCGCGCGCCGCACGGGCCGCCTGCAGGCGCTGGAACAGCACCGGGTGGCACCAGGCCAGGTTGCTGCCCACCAGCACGACCAGGTCCGCCTGGTCCAGGTCCTCATACGTGCCCGGCACGATGTCCGCGCCGAAGGCCCGCACGTGCCCGGCCACGGACGAAGCCATGCAGAGCCGCGAATTGGTATCGATATTGGCGCTACCGATAAAACCCTTCATCAGCTTGTTGGCGACGTAGTAG
>JAYUCA010000523.1:0-8008 GCA_043740535.1 Rhodospirillales bacterium
AGCGATCCAGGACCGATAGATCAGGTCTGGCCGCCCTGGACTGCTTCGCAAGAGCTCGCAGTGACGATGCGGACCGGTCAATGCTTGATATCCGTATTCCACCCTACGGTTTTGGAGGGGGCAGGGCCTTGGGCGCTTGATATCGGTCTAGGTCGACTGCTTGATCTTCTTGCCCTCGTCCGCCGCCCGCCACAGGTACCAGGCCGCGACGGAGCGGTGCGGCGCCCAGGCCGCCCCGATGGCCGCCAGCTCCTTCGGTTTCGGCTGGGCGTCCAGCGCGTTCAACCGCTTCCACCCTTCCCGAACGCCGAAATCATCGACGGGCAGCACGTCCGGGCGGCCCAGCGCGGTCATCAGCACCATCTCCACCGTCCACCGGCCGACGCCGCGGATCGTCACCATCCGGGCGATCAGCGTCTCGTCGTCGAGCAGCTCGGCCTCGGCGGCGCTGGGCACGACGCCCTCCAGGGTTTTCGCGCAGATGTCGCGGATGGCTGCGATCTTGCTGGCCGAGAAGCCGCAGGCGCGCAGCGCGCCCTCTTTCGTGTCGGCGACGAGATGCGGCGGCGGGCAGCCGTCGACGGGGTAGAGGGCATGGAACCGCGCCAGGATCGCCCGGGCCGCATTGCCATGGAGCTGCTGGTGGGCGATCGCGCGGATCAAGGCCTCATAAGGCTCACGCCGCGCCTCGGGCGGGGTTGGGGGGCCGATGCGGGCGATCAGCGGGCCGAAGACCGCGTGCTGTGCGGTGAGGTGGTCGAGGGCGACCTGCATGGGCTGCAATCCTGAGAATACGATTTGCGAGGGCTTCGAGACGGTTAGCACTTGGCAGGATAGGGTTCTGAGCGCCTAGATTGAAACGTTGCGCCGCAAGGCGCGTCGGATCGGGTTGATGAACCCGGAAAGGTGCGGCGATGCGCCGGTTTCTGTCTGATCACGATGCCGAGCGGGCCGACGAAAACCGGGTGACCCAAAGCCTGGCCAGTCTGGCATTCGCGCTGCTGCTGGTGGTGGTCGGGCTGTACTTGTTCCAGCGGCTGAGCAACAACGCCCGCATCGAGGACTGCCTGCTCGCCGGACGGATCAACTGCGACATGATGCTGGCCGGTTCCAGGTAGCGCCACGCTACAGCAGCCCGGCCATGATGTTGACCGTCAGCGCCACGATGACCGTGTTGAACATGAACCCTGCCAGCCCGTGCGCCGTCGCCAGCCGGCGGAGCTTCCGGGATGTGATCTGCACGTCCGACACCTGGAACGTCATGCCCAGCACCAGCGCGAAATACAGGAAGTCCCAGTAGTCGGGCACCGTTTCGCCCGGGAATTCGAGGCCGCCGTCGACGGCGCCATCGGGCTTCAGGGAGTTTTCGCTGCGGGTGTAGTATTCATGGGCATAGCGCAGCGTGAAGATCACGTGCGTCACGAGCCATGAGATCACCAGCGTGGAGCCGACCAGCGCCACGTGCAGCCCGCGTGCGACGGGCGCCATGTCCTTGGCGCCGGCAAAGACGCCGACCAACGCGACGAAGCTGAAGCCGACCCCGGCCAGCGTGACGCCGAACATGGTCCACTCGCCGTCCTCCTGCCGTCGCGCATTGGCCGCCATCTGCTGATCGGTGCCCGCCCGGATGAAAAGGCCGGCAACCAGCACCAGCAGCAGCAGGCCGCCGGTATCCCAGGCGATGACGGCCCGCGTCTCGGCGCCCAGGCTGCGCGGCAGCAGCGGATAGGCGGCGAGGCCCACGGCGATCGCGAGGATGGCGCGCCGATGCCCCGCAGCGACGCGCAAAGTCCAGTTCAGTACGGAGGTCATGGCGGGCTCCCTGGTCGATGGTCAGGTCGGATGCGTGCCCAGCCTGGAGCGGCGGGGGCGCAGGGCGTGGATGACGCGGTCGCGCGGCGCGGGCGGGTGCGCGGGCGCGGACGATGCGGGTTCCGCGCCTGGCTCCGGCGGCGGCGGGGCAGCGGGCTTAATCCAGGCTTCGGCCATCTTCACGTGCGCCAGGGAAATCTGACGGAAGTTCGCCGCGCCGGCGTGGGCGTTGGGGCCTCCCAGCCGGGCCTCGGCCTCTTGCGCCAGGCGCTTGAAGATGGCTGCGGCCTCGGCTGCGCGCCCTTCATGCACCATGCGCACCACGCCCAGGTTGAACAGCGCGTAGAACAGCATGACGGGCTCGTTCGCCAGCACGCGCGCCAGCTGGTCCACATCGTCCATCCAGGGCGCGACCCGGCGCGCCTCGTCGAACCGGTCTGCCTGGACCATCCGCGTGAACCAGGTCGCCAGCCGGGGCAGCAGCAGCTCGGCGGATATCCCGATGCGTTCCTGCAACGGGGCCGGGGCCGGCGCCGCCAGGCCGACCAGAAGGTCGCCTTCCAGCTCAGGCGCCAGCTCGATCAGGTGGTCCGTGATCATGATGCGGGCGCGCCACGCGGTCTGGCGCAGGTCCAGGTCGATCAGCGTGCCGGTCATCAGCACGCGGGCGGTTTCCAGGGCGTGCCGATACGCGGGGCGGGCCCAGCGCAGCACGTCCTCCGGCAGGCGGCCGGGGCGGCGGGTCTCCATGATCGCGCGGCTGAACAGCACGGTCGCCAGGTTGATCGGCTGCTTCGGGCCGATCTGCCACATGAATTCCTTGCCGGCATCGATGTAGGCCCGCTCGGGCAGCAGCGGCGGCAGGCGGATGCGCAGCAGGTCGATGCCGAACGTCTCCTGCCAGGCGGCGGCGATGCGGGCGAACAGGGCGTGCAGCAGCTCCAGCGGCGACCCTGCGCTCTGCGCCGTCAACAGGCGTCCTGCGGCGCCGTTCCACAGCGCGGTGCCTGGCTGGTTCGTCTCGACGAGGTGCGACAGATAGGCCTTGTAGGCCTGGAAGTGGCGCTCGACCAGGTTCGCGCGGCGGCGGATGGGCCGGTCGGAGGCGATCGCCATCAGGTTGTTCTGGTGGCTCTCGACCTCGACATGGGCGAAGCCGGCGCGGCGCAGCACCAGCGCCAGCGACCTGGCCGAGAACAGGACCAGGTGGCCGCCGATGACCATGATGGTGACGAGGTCGGCCTCGCCGGCGCCCTCCTGCACCGCCTCGGCGTCGGGCGTGGTCAGCACCAGCGTGCCGCCGGGCCGCATCCAGTGCCGCAGAAGCTGCAGGAACGCGTCCGGGTCCGGCACGTGCTCGATGACCTCGGACGCGACGACCAGGCCGAAGGGGTCGCCCAGCGCGCTGTCCGGGGTCAGGTACTCCTTGCGGATGTCTGCCTGCAGCAGGTCGGCGCCGCCGCGGGCATAGTGGGCCGGGTCGATGCCGACGGCGCGCCAGCCGAGCACCTTGGCGGCCATGTCGACGCCGAAGCCGAAGCCGCATCCGACGTCCAGCAGGCTGTCGATGCTGTCGTCCTCGACCATGAACAGCGTGCGGGTGACGTGGTGGATGCTGGCGTTCTGCTCCAGGTAGACCTGCTGGTAGAAGCCGGGCTGCTCTTCCTTCTCGTAGTCCGCCATGGTGCGGTCGGCGTAGAAGCAGGCGCGGCATGCGGGGCAGCGGTGCAGGATGTGCCCGGCCTCTTCCACCAGCGCCGGGATCGGGCCGGGCGCGTGGCAGACGATGCAGGACGGCGCGGGCGGGAGCCCGGCCGGATGCCAGTGGCGCGTCACTGAACCAGGCTCATGAGGGGCGCACAGCGAGGCTGCGCCGCAGCGCGAGCCTTCGCTGCAGGGCGTCGATCCGGTCCGTGCGGGCGGCGGTCACCGCCTCGATCCGGGTCAGCTCGTGCAGCAGGTCGTCCCACCAGATGTCGGTGGGCGTGTGGATCCGGCGCCGTTTGCGGGCGCGGCGGTGTTCGGCCTGGCCGGCGGTGGCATAGTGGTCGAAGCCCGAGACCATGATGCCGGCGCCGACCGCCAGCCGGACATCGTCGTGGCTGCCCAAATAGAACTCCTCGTCGAACTCCTCCTGCGTGATCAGCGGGGCGTAGCGCAGCTCGACCTCGGCGATGGCCCAGCGCAGCTCCTCGATGCCCACCGGGTTGTCCAGGCGTGCGCCGGCCAGCGCCGCGGCCCAGGGCGCCAGGCCCGGTCCGCCGCTGTCGCGGCCGGCCGGCCATTCGAACGGCGGCGGGGCCACGAGGCACGCGGCCTGCGCGCTGGCCAGGCCGTCCAGCCAGCCTTCATAGGTGTTGTCGCACAGGATCTGGCCCGGGATGTCCGTGTCCTGATACGGCGGCGCCCGGCTGAACACGCCGACGAGGCCGAGCGACAACGCCTCGATGATCTTGATGTCGCTTTTCCCGTCGACGAAGCCCTGCGTCTCGGGATCCGCACCGGATTCGAGCGGGCAGACCAGGATCGACGGCGACAGGCTGCGCAACAGGGCCTGGTACTCCTCGTGCGGCAGCAGTCCGATCGACTCGACCTCCACATCGGAATCGAGCAGGGCGTCGGGTGGGGCCGCGCCGACGCAGACGAGGCGGACCCCATGCGCGAGGCAGTGGTCCCGCACCGCCCGCACGACGGCGCCCTGCGACGCCGTCAGCGCCGGGCGGTCGCTGCTGGCCCAGATCAGCGCCCGCGGCGGCCCGGCCTTCCGCGCCATCGGGCGTTCCTGCGCCAGGTTCGGGGTGATCACCATCTTGTCGGCCAGCCGCACCGTCGCGCGTGCGCCGAGCAGGCCTGCGAGGCGCCGCGTCGCGCAGGACACGGATGCGGCGGACTGCAGCAGGTCCTGCATGGTGCGGCGCGCGACGCCCGGGAAGCTCTCGCGGTAGCTGGGCGTGGCGAGCAGGTTGTCGTCGATGTCGTAGGCGAAGGGGCGGCCGAGCAGGTCGAGCAGGAACCGATGCTCGGGCTCCATGCTGCGATGCACCCAGATGGCGTCGAATGTCCGGCCCGGCCCGCCGGGGTGGGTATCGAACACGATCTCGTTCTCGTGCAGCACGGCGTAGCCGGCGATCGCGCCACGGGCATGCAAGGCGCCGAAGGGCAGGTGCACCCGCACGGCGGCAAGGTTCGAGGACTCCGCCGACAGCACGAGCACATGCGCGTCCGGGCCAAGCGGCTGCGGCGGTTGGCGTCCGCCGCCCATCCAGGCCGCATGATGCAGGGCGGCGGCGGCCGCGGCCCGGCCGATGGCCGCATGCAGCGCCGATGCCGCGGCGGCCACGGCGAAGTGCTCGCCGGCGAACGCGGCTGCCGCATCTGCGTGCGCCTTGGCGTCGCCGGTCATCGGCACGAACCCGTCCGTCAGCACCCGCCCGGCGCCGGCCGCCTCCATCGCGGCGCCGAGGGCGCCATTCACCGTCGACAGGACAGGCACGCCGGCGGCCAGCGCGTCGATGACCGCCGACGGGGTCGCCGCCCGTTCGGCCGGCGTGTCGTCCCGCAGGTCCAGCAGGACAGTGGCCCCCTTCGACGGCAGGCCCGCCGATACAGCGGTGCCGCTGGGAAGCAGGGTCACGGACACCAGGCGGTCGACGGCGCCGGCCGCCCAGATTTCGACCGCGAGCCCCGCCGTGCCGGCCCAGTCCGCGGCCGCCGCGAGGATGGGGCGCAAGGTCGGGTTGTCGAGGCTGCATGAGATGCACAGCGTCCTGGCCTTGCCCACAGTCCGCCGGGCCACGTCGGCCGGGGCGTACGGAACGATGGCGAGCGGGGCCGTGACGCCGGATTCCCCCAGCAACGCCGACCAGAACCCGAACTCCGCCTGGCTGCCGACCAGCAGCAGCGCTGCGCCGCGGCACAGGTGCAGCACCTTCCTGCACCACCGCATCTGGGCGGCGGCGCCGCGGCCGGGGCAGGCGGCGATGGCGCCGTGCAGGTCCATGACGTGCACGGCGCCCATGGCTGGCAATGGCTCGGTCCGGACCCATGGCGTCGCCCACAGCATGATCGAGCCTATCCGTGCGGATGACCCGGCGACGCCCGCACCCAGCGCCGCCTGGAGCTGCCGAACCCGCGGCGGCGAAGGATCGGCCGCCACGATCGTGACCTGCGTCATCGTCACAGCACCGTCTCCAGCATGGAATGCAACTGTTCGATCTGCGCCTCCTGCCGGCGGATCTGGGCCGTCAGGCGCTGGAAGGCGGCTGCCATGAGGTCGTCGGGGATCGGCGGGACGGCGACCGGCGCCACTTCTTCCTGCATCAGGTTGCGGATCAGCGTGGCTGCCAGCCGGCTGACGGTGTCGCCGCCCCGTGCGGCGGTTTCCAGGCGGGGCAGCAGCAGCGACGCGGCCAGCGCCAGCTCGCCCTGCGACAGGTAGGTCTGGGCGACGTCATCCAGGGACGGAGACGCGCTGGCGTCATCGGGCCCTGGCGCGGCAGGCGCATCGGCCTCGATCGGTTCGTCCGGCACGTCGATCGGCGGCTCGTTTCGCGTGCGTCGCGACGGTGCGATCGCGACGGCATCCGGTGTTGCCCCCACGTCCGGCGCCGACCGGTGCGGCGGCTCAGGCAGCGGAGCGTGGCCCGCGGGGCTCGGACCAGCTGGCTCCGTCGATGCATGACCGATTTTTTCCCGGGAATGCCCCCGCCGCCGAGCGGCCATCAGCAGCACCCGCGGGCCGGAGGCGCCGAACGGCCAGACGTCGGATAAGCAGCGAAAACCATATGTGAAATTCCGGGTAGCGGCGACGGGCACTCTAGCCATTATCGCGCCAACGCCGTCAACCCGCCCCCGTGACCGGACCCGGTAACCGGCCGGCTGTCACGCCCGCAGCAGCCCCGCCGCCGGCGCGACCGACTCGCTGCCCGGGAAGGCCTGCAGCAGCGCCGCCTGGCCCAGCCCCATGTGCGACGCGAGCAGGCCCTTGGCCAGCGCCCGCAGGTCCATCGTCGGCTGCAGGTCGCGGCCTTCCAGCAGGCGCCCGTCCGCCAGGCCCGGCCAGTCGGCGCGCACCCGGCCGCCGGCGACCGCGCCGCCCAGCACGAAGGCGACCGTGCCCGTGCCGTGGTCCGTGCCGCTGGTGCCGTTGACGCGGACCGTGCGCCCGAATTCCGTCATCACCAGCACCGCGGTGCGCGCCCAGGCCTCGCCCAGGCCGTCGCGCAGCGCGGCCATGCCGTCGTCGAGCTGTTTCAGCGGGGCGTTCAGCCGCTGCTGCTGGCCCGCATGCGTGTCCCAGCCGCCCAGCTCCATGGCGGCGATGCGCGGTCCGCTCGCCGCCGCCATCAGCCGCCCGGCGGTGCCGGCCAGCGTGGCGAAGGCATATTTGTTGCCGCCCGGCGTTTCCGGCTGGTGGCCCGAGAGCGTTGCCGCGGTGAAGCCCCGCTCGGCCAGGCCCTGGCGCAGGGCGGGACCGGTCAGCGGGTCGTTGGCATGCAACGCGACCAGGCGGGCGTACAGGTCGGGCTGCGGCTGGGCGAAGCTCTGTGGCGCGTAGGCGCCCACCGGGGCCGGGCCGCGCAGCAGCAGCGGCGTGCCGATGCCGACCGAGAGCGGCTCGGCCGCCCGCGTGTTGCGGGGGATGCCGAGCACGGCGCGGTTCAGCCAGCCGGAGTTCAGCCGCTGGTCGGCGCCGCTTTCCATCAGGTCCTGAGCCTCGAAATGGCTGCGGGTGCGGACGTGCCCGGCGACGGCGTGCACCGGCAGCACCTGGCCGGCGGCATACATGCCATGCATCGCCGTCAAGGCGGGATGCAGCGCGAAGAACCCGCCCAGGTCCAGCATGCCGCCAGGCTGGCCGACGCCCGGGGGCAGCAGCGCCGCGCGTTGGGCCTGCAGCGCGGCGTCGCCGTACGGGATCACGGCGGCCAGCCCGTCCAGCGCGCCGCGCAGGATGACGACGACGAGCCGCCGGTCCGTCGGCGCCGCGGCCATGGCCAGCGAGGCGCGCCCCATGGCGACGGCCGCGCCCAGCCCCAGCAGGGCCGCCCGGCGGGACAGGATGGGGCTGGCGAGGGTGGGTCGGGTCATGTCAACGCCTCTGGAATTCGGGGGACGCGAGCAGCAGCGTGATGGCGTCGCGGCGGGACCCGGCGCGGCGCAGCTCTGCCGCCGTCGTGTCCGACAGCAGCGGCCC
>JAYUCA010000524.1:0-7842 GCA_043740535.1 Rhodospirillales bacterium
GCGCCGCCGAGCCCGGCGTGCTCGGCCTGGGCACATGGATATCGGTGGACGGCTTCAACGCCGACTGGGCGCTGCGTTACGACACGCTCAGCGCCATGATGGTCGCGATGGTGACCTTCATCGCCACGCTGATCCACATCTACAGCGTCGGCTACATGAGCCACGACGGCGCCATCCCCCGCTTCTTCAGCTACCTGAGCCTGTTCACCTTCGCCATGCTGATGCTGGTGACCGCCGACAACCTGGTTCAGCTCTTCTTCGGCTGGGAAGGCGTCGGCCTCGCGAGCTATCTGCTGATCGGCTTCTGGTACGAGAAGGAAAGCGCCTGCCGCGCCGCGATGAAGGCGTTCATCGTCAACCGCGTCGGCGACCTGTTCTTCGCTGTCGGCATCGCGCTGGTGTTCTTCCTGTTCAACTCCGTCGAGTTCGCCGAGATCTTCGCCGCCATCCCCGCGCATCAGAACGACACCTACCGCGTGCTGGGCGGCAACTTCCGCGCCTACGAGGTCATCGGCGTGCTGCTGTTCCTGGGCGCCATGGGCAAGTCCGCCCAGCTTGGCCTGCACACCTGGTTGCCCGACGCGATGGAGGGCCCGACGCCCGTCTCCGCCCTGATCCACGCCGCCACGATGGTGACCGCCGGGGTGTTCCTGATGGCCCGCATGTCGCCGATCATGGAATACGCGCCGGGGGCGCTTGGCTTCGTCACCTTCATCGGCGCCAGCACCTGCCTGTTCGCGGCGACGATCGGCTGCGTGCAGACCGACATCAAGCGGATCATCGCCTATTCCACCTGCTCCCAGCTCGGCTACATGTTCATCGCCGCCGGGGTGGGCGCATACCAGGCGTCGATCTTCCATCTGTTCACCCACGCCTTCTTCAAGGCGCTGCTGTTCCTGGGCGCCGGCTCGGTGATCCACGCCATGTCCGACGAGCAGGACATCCGCAACATGGGCGGCATCTGGCGCAAGATCCCGGTCACCTACGCCGTGATGTGGGTCGGCAGCCTCGCGCTGGCCGGCATCCCGCTGTTCGCCGGCTACTACTCGAAGGACGCGATCCTGGAGGCGGCCTGGGCGCGGCACAGCGGCCTGGCCAGCTACGGCTTCTGGTGCGGCACGATCGCCGCTTTCCTGACGGCGTTCTACTCCTGGCGGCTGATCATCCTGACCTTCCACGGCAAGCCCCGCGCCGACGCCCACACGATGGACCACGTGCACGAAAGCCCCTTCGTGATGCTGGCGCCGCTGATCGTGCTGGCCGCCGGCGCCATGCTGACCGGCTACGCCTTCGAGGGCCACTTCATCGGCCACGAATGGCGCGAGTTCTGGGACGGTTCGATCGTCAACGCGCCGTCCAATCACGTGTTGGACGACATGCACCACGTGCCGCACCTGATCTCGCTGCTGCCCACCATCATGGGCGTGCTGGGCATCGCCCTGGCCTATGGCCTGTACATGGTCGCCCCCGGCATCCCCGCCCGCATGGCCGCCGCCGTGCCTGGCCTGTACCGCTTCGTGCTGAACAAATGGTACTTCGACGAGCTGTATGACGCCGTGTTCGTCCGCCCGATCCAGGCCCTGGCCCGCACCCTGTGGCAGGTCGGCGACGCCACCATCATCGACGGCATCCCCAACGGCATCGCCGCGCTGACGGTCGATGGCAGCAACCGCGCGATGCGGCTGCAGACCGGGTCGATCGCCGTCTACGCCTTCACCATGCTGATCGGCCTCGTCGGGCTGATCAGCGTCTTCCTGGTGTTCCGGTGACCCTCATGAACGCCGCCGGCTTCCCCATCCTGTCACTGTTGACCTGGTTGCCGCTGGTGGGCGCCGCCTTCATCATGACGGTCCGCGGCGATGACGCGGTCGTCGCCGGCAACGCCCGCTGGGCCGCCTTGTGGACCAGCCTCGTGATCTTCGTGCTGTCGCTGGTGCTGTGGGCGCGCTTCGACGTCACCGAGGCCGGCTTCCAGTTCCAGGAGAGCCTCGCCTGGCTGCCGGAGTTCGGCGTCGGCTACCGCATGGGCGTCGACGGCATCTCCGTGCTGTTCGTGCTGCTGTCGACGGCGCTGACGCCCATCTGCATCCTGGCGAGCTGGGAGGCCATCACCGTCCGCGTGCGGGAATACATGATCGCCTTCCTGGTGTTGGAAACCATGATGGTCGGCATGTTCGCGGCCCAGGACTTCGTGGTCTTCTACATGTTCTTCGAGGGCGTGCTGATCCCGATGTTCCTGATCATCGGCGTCTGGGGCGGCGTGCGGCGGGTCTATGCCAGCTTCAAGTTCTTCCTGTACACGCTGGCCGGGTCGATCCTGATGCTGCTGGCCCTGCTGGCCATCTGGTACAGCACCGGGACCACGGACCTGGCCGTGCTGATGCAGGCGCATTTTCCGGCCAGGATGCAGTTCTGGCTGTTCCTGGCCTTCCTCGCCTCGTTTGCCGTGAAGGTGCCGATGTGGCCCGTCCACACCTGGTTGCCCGACGCGCATGTGGAGGCGCCGACCGCCGGTTCCGTCATCCTGGCAGGGGTGCTGCTGAAGATGGGGGCCTACGGCTTCCTGCGCTTCTCGCTGCCGATGCTGCCCGAGGCCTCGGCCAGCTTCGCGCCGCTGATGTTCGCGCTGGGCGTGATCGCGGTCGTCTACACCTCGCTGGTGGCGCTCGCGCAGACCGACATGAAGAAGCTGATCGCCTATTCCTCGGTCGCCCATATGGGCGTCGTGGTGATCGGCATCTTCACCTTCAACGCGCAGGGCATAGAGGGCGCGCTGTTCCAGATGCTGTCGCACGGCGTGGTGTCGGCCGCCTTGTTCCTGTGCGTCGGCGTGATCTACGACCGCATGCACACCCGGGAGATCGCCCGCTACGGCGGCCTGGCCAGGCGCATGCCCGCCTACGCCGCCGTGTTCATGGTCTTCACCATGGCCAGCGTGGGTCTGCCCGGCACCGCCGGCTTCGTCGGCGAGTTCCTGGTCCTGGTCGGCGCGTTCAAGGTCAGCTTCTGGCTCGCTTTGCTCGGCAGCCTCGGCATGATCCTGGGCGCGGCCTACATGCTATACCTGTATCGCCGCGTCGTGTTCGGCGCGCTGACCAGGGACGACCTGAAGTCGATCCTGGACCTCTCCCCGCGGGAGGTCGCGATCTTCGTCCCCCTCGTGCTGCTCACCCTGTGGATGGGCGTCTACCCCGGCAGCTTCACCCAGTTCTTCGATGCGAGCGTGCACGCGATGGTCGAACAACACGCGGCGGCCGTGTCCGGCCACCAGCTTGCCGCGGTGGTCCGATGATCACGGCGATGAACTACGGCCTGGCCATGCCCGAGATCGTGCTGGCGCTGGCCGCGATGGCCATCCTGCTGTTCGGCGTGATCCGCCCGGGCGACAACACCTTCGTCTGCGGGATGCTGAGCCTGGGCGCGCTGGTCGTCACCGCGATGCTGGTGATGTCGAACCCGATGGGGATCGGCTACCGCGACCTGTTCGCCGTCGACGGCTTTGCGCGGTTCATGAAGCTGCTGATCCTTGTGGGCTCCGCCTTGTCGACGGTGCTGGCGATGGACGACAAGGACCGCGACGGCATCGCCCGGTTCGAGTTCCCGGTCCTGATCCTGCTCTGCACCGCGGGCATGATGGTGATGTGCAGCGCGGCCAGCCTGATGACGCTGTATCTGGGGCTGGAGCTGCAATCCTTGGCGCTGTACGTCATGTGCGCCTTCGCCCGCGACCAGTTGAAGTCGTCCGAGGCCGGGCTGAAGTTCTTCATCCTGGGGGCGCTCGCCTCGGGCCTGTTGCTGTATGGCATCTCGTTGACCTACGGCTTTGCCGGCACGATGCAGTTCACTGAGCTCGCGCGCGTGCTGTCCTCGCCGCAATCCGCCTCTGCCGGCCTGGTCGTGGGCGTCGTGTTCATTGTCGCCGGCCTTGCCTTCAAGCTGTCGGCCGTGCCGTTCCACATGTGGACGCCGGATGTCTACGAGGGCGCCCCCACCCCGGTGACGGCCTTCATGAGCACCGCGCCCAAGGTTGCGGCCATGGCGTTGATCCTGCGCGTGCTGGAAATGCCCTTCGGCCAGCTGCTCCACCAATGGAGCGGGCTGATCGTGCTGGTCTCCATCGCCTCGATGCTGTTGGGCTCATTGGCCGCCATCGGCCAGACCAACATCAAGCGCCTGATGGCCTATTCCAGCATCGGCCACATGGGCTATGCGCTGGTGGGCGTGGCGGTGGGCACGCCCGAGGGCATCCGCGGCGTGATGATCTACATGGTGACCTACGTGTTCATGAGCGCCGGGGTCTTCGCCTGCATCGTGTCGATGCGCCGCCGCGGCCGCGCGCTGGAGCAGATTTCGGACCTGTCCGGCCTGGCCCGCACCGACCCTGGCCTCGCGCTGGCCATGACCGTCTTCATGTTCAGCATGGCCGGCATCCCGCCCTTCTCCGGTTTCTTCGGCAAGCTGTATGTCTTCCTTCCCGCCGTGCAGGCCGGCTTCTGGACCCTGGCCGTCATCGGCGTGCTGACCAGCGTGGTCGGCGCGTACTACTACCTGCGCGTCATCAAGGTGATGTACTTCGACGCCTCGGAACCCGCCTTCGACCCCCGCTCCGCCTCGCTGAGCTTCGTCGCCGGCGTCGGCGCCCTGGTCACCGCCCTGTTCTTCATCTTCCCCGCCCCCGTCGTCGCCGCCGCCCAATCCGCGGCGCGCGTGCTGTTCGGTTAGCCATGACCATCCGTAGGGCGGAAAAGCGAAGCGTCATCCGCCTCTTGGCCGGCGGCGTGCATAAGGCGGCGGATGACGCTGCGATCTTCCGCCCTACGCGGTTGAGCTTCTTCGCAGGTGCACACGGCACAAGGCCATCAATACAACCGTCTGGCTTCTCTGCGTCCTCTGCGCCTCTGCGGTCGAACTTTTCTTTGCTTTCATTCAAGTCATCAAGCCCATGCTGCTCGTCGTAGACGCCGGCAACACCAACATCGTCTTCGCCGTCCATGACAACGACGGTTGGCGTGGCGCGTGGCGCATCGCGACCGACCCGCAGCGCACGTCCGACGAATACGCCGTCTGGCTGCTGACCTTGCTCACCCTCAGCGGCCTGAAGCCCGCCGACATCCACCGCGCCGTCATCGGCACCGTCGTCCCGGCGGCGCTGTATCACCTGCGCCGCATCTGCCGCGATTGGTTCAGCGTCGAGCCCCTGATCGCCCGCTCCAGCCTCGACTGGGGCTTCGAGATCAAGGTCGACAACCCCGCCGAGGTCGGCGCGGACCGCCTGCTGAACTCGCTGGCCGCCCACCAGTACTACCAGGGCCCGCTGATCGTCATCGACTTCGGCACCGCCACCACCTTCGACGTCGTCGACAAGGACGGCGCCTATGTCGGCGGCGTGATCGCGCCCGGCATCAACCTGTCGCTCGAGGCCCTGCACAAGGCTGCCGCCCGCCTGCCGCGCATCGGCATCGGCCGGCCCCAGGCGGTCATCGGCCGCGCCACCGTGCCGGCGATGCAGTCCGGCATCTACTGGGGCTATGTCGGCATGATCGAGGGCCTGGTCGCCCGCATCCGCGCCGAATGGGACGCGCCGCTGAAGGTCGTCGCAACCGGCGGCCTGGCGCCCCTGCTGGCCGAAGGCACCACCGTCATCGGCATTATCAACCCTGACTTGACATTGGATGGCCTCCGCTTGTTGGCGGACCGCAACCCAGCCCCCATGTTCCATGAACCTGGCCATCGCGACAGAACGCGAATCACCGAAAGCGAATAAATGGATGTCCCGAGCGACGGTCTAGCCTTCCTGCCCCTGGGCGGGACGGGTGAGATCGGCATGAACCTGAACCTTTACCGCTACGGCGGCAAATACCTGGCAATCGACTGCGGCATCGGCTTCGGGGGCAGCGAGAACCCCGAAGTCGAGATCATGATGCCCGACCCGGCCTATATCGCGGAACGCCGCGACAAGCTGCTGGGCCTTGTGATCACCCATGCGCACGAGGACCATATCGGCGCCGTCGCCCATCTGTGGCGGCAGCTCCGCTGCCCCATCTACGCGACGCCCTTCGCCGCCGCGGTGCTGAAGCGCAAGCTGGGCGAGGCCGGGCTCAACAACGAGGCGCGCGTCCACGTGGTGCCCCCCGGCGGTAAGATCGACCTGCCGCCCTTCGCCATGCAGTTCATGCCGGTCTCCCACTCGGTGCCCGAGGCCCAGGCCCTGGTCATCCGCACCCCCGCCGGCATCGTGCTGCACACCGGCGACTGGAAGATGGACCCGACCCCCCTGGTCGGTCTGCCGACCGACGAGGCCGCCTTCGCCCGCCTCGGCGACGAAGGCGTGCTGGCGATGGTCTGCGACAGCACCAACGCCATGGTGGACGGCGAGAGCGGCAGCGAGGCCGAGGTGCAGGAAAGCCTGACCCGGCTGATCGGCAGCATCAAGCACGGCCGCATCGCCGTCACCTGTTTCGCCAGCAACGTCGCCCGCGTCCAAAGCGTGGCCCTGGCCGCGCGGGAGGCCGGGCGCACCGTGTCGCTGGTTGGCCGCAGCCTCCGCAACCTCGAGGCCGCGGCCCGCGACTGCGGCTACCTGAAGTCGGTCCCCGAATTCGTCTCGGAAGAAGACGCCGGCACCATCCCCGACGACAACCTGCTGATGCTGGTCACCGGCAGCCAGGGCGAGGCGCGCAGCGCCCTGTCCCGCATCGCTGCAGACACTCATCCCAACATCTCGTTGGGCGAGGGCGACACCGTCATCTACAGCAGCCGCATGATCCCCGGCAACGAGCGTGGCATCATCACCGTGCAGGACGGCCTGGTGCGCCGCGGCGTCCGCGTCATCACCGACGACGACGACCTCACCCACGTGTCCGGCCACCCGGCGCGCGAGGAGCTGAAGACCCTCTATCGCCTGGTGCGTCCGAAATACTCGGTGCCCGTGCATGGCGAGTGGCGCCATCTGTCCGCCCATGCGGAACTGGCCCGCGTGGCCGGCGCAATCCCGATCCTGATCGAGGACGGCGACATCCTGCAGCTGTCGCACAACCGCGCCGAGGTCATCGACAGCGCCCCGGTCGGTCGCCTCGCGCTGGACGGCGACCGCCTGGTCCCGCTCGACGGACCCGTGCTCGCCGCCCGCCGCCGCATGCTGTTCAACGGCGTCGTGCTGGGCAGTGCGGCGATGGACTCCTCCGGCCGCCTCGTCGGCAAGCCCCGGGTGAGCGCCCCGGGCCTGTTCGAAACCGACGACCCCGAGCACATCCGCGTCACGGCGGAGTTCGCCCAGGGCCTGGCCGGGCTGCCGCCGGGCCTCCGCAAGGACGACGCGGCACTGGCCGACGCCGCCCGCGCGGCGCTGCGCCGGGCGCTTGGCCGCCGCCTGCAGAAGCGGCCGATGGTGGACGTTCACCTGCTCCGCGTCTGAACCGTGGAATACCTCACAGATTTCGTCCTTTACACGCTGATCTGGTGGACGGTGCTGTTCGCCGTCCTCCCGTTCGGCACAAGGCCCGAGGCGGACCCGGACGGGGCCACCGGCTGGCGCGGCGCGCCGGCGAAGCCGATGATGGCCCGCAAGCTGATCGCGACGACGCTGGTATCGGCCGTACTGTGGGCCGGCGCGATGCTGCTGATCAACAGCGGCCTGATCGGGTTCCGCGGGTCATCGGTGATGGGGTGAGCGGATGGGCGACTGCGACGCACCAGATCAGCCTAAATTGCCCAAAACATCGGCAATCGCAAATTTCTGGTATGCAATCAGGCAACTCATTGGCGGATGGCTCAAATATGGCAATCCATGAGGCAAAAAAACCTTGGACACCAATAAGGGACACCCGTCATCATCACGACAGA
>JAYUCA010000525.1:0-10016 GCA_043740535.1 Rhodospirillales bacterium
CTGGTCGAAGTTCACGTCAAGCATCATCACGACGAACAGGAACAGCACGGCGACGGCGCCGACGTAGACGATGACCAGGATCATCGCCAGGAACTCGGCCCCGGCCCCGGCGATCAGGAACAGCGCGGCGGCGTTGAAGAAGGCCAGGATCAGGCACAGCACCGCATGCACCGGGTTGCGGCAGGTGATGACCGCCACGGCCGACCCGATCAGGATGGCCGAGAACAGGTAGAAGAACAGGGTGGGGAGCATCGTGTCCTCAGCGGTACGGGGCGTCGAGCTCTAGGCGCTTGGCCAACTCCGCCTCCCAACGGTCGCCGTTGGCGAGCAGCTTGGCCTTGTCGTACATCAGTTCGGAGCGGGTCTCGGCGGCGAACTCGAAGTTCGGGCCTTCGACGATGGCGTCGACGGGGCAGCTTTCCTCGCACAGGCCGCAGTAGATGCATTTGGTCATGTCGATGTCGTAGCGCGTGGTACGGCGGGAGCCGTCTTCGCGCGGCTCGGCCTCGATGGTGATGGCGAGCGCGGGGCACACGGCCTCGCACAGCTTGCAGGCGATGCAGCGTTCCTCGCCGTTCGGGTAGCGGCGCAGCGCGTGCTCGCCCTTGAAGCGGGGGCCAATGGGGCCTTTTTCGAAGGGGTAGTTCACCGTCACCTTCGGACGAAAGAAATACTTCAGCGTCAGCCACATGCCGGATGCAAGCTCGGCGAGAACCAGGCTGCGGGCGGTGCGGTCCAGGAAGGCCATTCGGGCTATACTCCTTGCTGGCCGGGCAGCCAGCCGAAGGCGAGCAGCACGCCGGCGGTCAGCACGAGCCAGCCGAGCGACAGCGGCAGGAAGACCTTCCAGCCGAGCCGCATCAACTGGTCGTAGCGGTAGCGCGGGAAGGTGGCGCGCACCCAGATGAACATGAACAGCACGATGCCGATCTTCAGGATGAACCACAGCGGGCCCATCGCGGTGAAGGGGGCGAAGGGGATGGGGCTCAGCCAGCCGCCCAGGAACAGGATGACGGTCAACGCCGACATCAGGATCATGTTCGCGTATTCGCCCAGGAAGAACAGGCCGAAGGTCATCGCGCCGTATTCGACGTGGAAGCCGCCGACGATCTCCGACTCGCCTTCCGGCAGGTCGAACGGCGCGCGGTTGGTTTCGGCCAGGGTTGAGATGAAGAACACGACGAACATCGGGAACAGCGGGATGCAGAACCAGACCCGCTGCTGCGCCATGACGATATCGGTCAGGTTCAGGCTGCCGGCGCACAGCAGGACGGTGACGATCACGAAGCCCATGCTGACCTCGTAGCTGACCATCTGCGCGGCGGAGCGCATCGCGCCGAGGAAGGCGTATTTCGAGTTGCTGGCCCAGCCGGCGATGATGATGCCGTAGACGCCCATGCTGCTGACCGCGAACAGGTACAGGATGCCGACGTTGATGTCGGCGATGGCCCAGCCCTCGTTCACCGGGATCACCGCCCAGGCGATCATCGCCAGGGTCATGGTCAGCAGCGGGGCGATCAGGAACAGCAGGCGGTTCGCGCCGGTGGGGACGATCGTCTCCTTCATCAGCATCTTGATGGCGTCGGCGAAGGGCTGCAGCAGGCCGAAGGGGCCGACGACGTTCGGGCCGCGGCGCATCTGCATCGCCGCCATCACCTTGCGCTCGGCCAACGTGAGGTAGGCGACGCTGACCAGCACCGGCACCAGCATGGCCAGCGTTTTCGCAATCGTCAGCGCCAGTATGCCGAGATCGGTCGCTAGGAAGGCGTCCAGGGTGGTTACTCCGCAGCGTTCAGGGCGGGCAGCGGCAGGGCGGGCGCGGTATAGGTGCGGCTGCATTCCGCCATGGTGCCGCTGGCCCGGGCGATGGCGTTCGTCTGATAGTAGTCCTGCACCGAATAGGCAAACGCGGCGGGCCCGGCGACGCCGGCGGAGGCGGGGCCACCGAGGTCTGCGCAGCCGTGCCGACGCAGGGCCTGGATGGTGGCGAATACGGGGTTCACGGTCGCCAGGCGGTCGCGGAGCTGGCCCAGCGAGTCGTAGGCCAGCGGCTTGCCGAGCACGGCGCTGAAGGCGCGCAGGATGGCCCAGTCCTCGCGCGCCTCACCCGGGGGCTGGGTTGCGACGAAGCCGCGCTGGACGCGGCCCTCGGTGTTCACGAAGGTGCCGTTCTTCTCGGTATAGGCGCAGCCGGGCAGGATCACGTCGGCGCGGGCGGCGCCACGGTCGCCGTGGTGGCCCTGGTAGACGACGAAGGTGGCGGCGCCGATGCCCGCAGTGTCGAACTCGTCGGCGCCCAGCAGCCAGAGCAGATCGACGCCGCCGCCGAGCATGGCCGGCAGCGCCTTGCCGTCTGCGCCGGGCACGAAGCCGAGGTCGAGCGCGCCGACGCGGGCGGCGGCCGTGTGCAGCACGTTGAAGCCGTGCCACTCGGCGGTGAGCGCCCCGGCTTCGGCCGCCAGCGCCCAGGCGGCGGCGAGGATCGATGCGCCGTCAGGGCGGGCCAGCGCCCCCTGCCCCACGATGACCATCGGCCGCTTCGCGGCGCGGAAGGCTTCGGCGAAGGGGCCGTGCAGGTCGAGGCCGGGGCCGTCGCCGAGATGGACGTGGGGATAGGTGAGGTCTGCCGCGGGGCCGATCAGGCCGACCGGGCAGCCGCCGAGCGCCCAGCGCTTGCGGATGCGGGCGTTCAGCACCGGGGCCTCGCGGCGCGGGTTGCTGCCGATCAGCAGGATGGCGTCGGCATCCTCGATGCCGGCGACGGTCGTGTTGAACAGGTAGAACTCGCGCCGTGTTGGGTCGAGCGCCGAGCCGTCCTGGCGGCAGTCGAGGTTGGTGGAACCCAGGAGGGCCATCAGGTCCTTCAGCGCCAGCATGCTCTCGGCGTCGCATAGGTCGCCTGCGAGGGCGCCGATGCGCTCGCCGGGCAGGCCATGGAGCTTGGCGGCGATGGCGGAGAAGGCTTCGGGCCAGGTGGCGGGGCGCAGCTTGCCGTTCTCGCGCAGCCAGGGCTTGTCGAGGCGGCGACGCTTCAGGCCGTCATGGGCGAAGCGGCCCTTGTCGGCCATCCATTCCTCGTTGACCGCCTCGTTGATGCGGGGCAGCACGCGCAGCACCTCGCTGCCGCGGGCGTCGATGCGGATGTTCGTGCCGAGCGCGTCATGCACGTCGATGCTGTCGGTCTTGCGCAGCTCCCACGGGCGGGCGGTGAAGCTGTATGGCTTGTTCAGCAGCGCGCCGACGGGGCAGATGTCGATGAGGTTGCCTGACAGCTCGGTGGTCAGCGCCTTCTCGATGTAGGTGCCGACCTCCATCGCCTCGCCGCGGCTGGTGGCGCCCATTTCCGGCACGCCGGCGACCTCGCTGCTGAAGCGGATGCAGCGGGTGCAATGGATGCAGCGGGTCATGAAGGTTTTCACCAGCGGACCCAGATACTTGTCCTTCACGGCCCGCTTGTTCTCGGCGTAGCGGGAATGGTCCATGCCGTAGGAATAGGCCTGGTCCTGCAGGTCGCACTCGCCGCCCTGGTCGCAGATCGGGCAGTCCAGCGGGTGATTGATCAGCAGGAACTCCATCACGCCGCGGCGCGCCTGGCGGACCATGGCGGTGTCGGTGCGGACGACCATGCCCTCGGCCACCGGGAAGGCGCAGGAGGCGACGGGCTTCGGGGCTTTCTCGATCTCGACGAGGCACATGCGGCAGTTGCCGGCGACGCTCAGGCGTTCGTGGTAGCAGAAACGGGGGATCTCGACGCCCACGGCCTCGCAGGCCTGCAGGACGGAGGCGCCGTTGGGGACCTCGACCTCGATGCCGTCGACTGTCAGCTTGGTCATACCGCTACTCCGCCGCCATCGGCAGCGGGGAAGCGGCGCGCGCCTTGTAGGCGGCGATGCGCTCCTCCATCACCGGGCGGAAATGCCGGATCAGGCCCTGGATCGGCCAGGCGGCGGCGTCGCCCAGGGCGCAGATGGTGTGGCCTTCGATCTGCTTGGTGACCTGCTGCAAGGTGTCGATCTCGCTGATCTCGGCGCGGCCTTCGACCATGCGGCCCATCACGCGCATCATCCAGCCGGTGCCCTCCCGGCAGGGGGTGCACTGGCCGCAGCTCTCGTGCTTGTAGAACTGGGCCAGGCGGTGGATGGCGCGGATCAGGTCGGTGCTTTTGTCCATCACCATCACGGCGGCGGTGCCAAGGCCGCTTTGCACCTCGCGCAGGCTGTCGAAGTCCATCAGCACGGTGTCGCAGATGCTTTTCGGCAGCATCGGCACGGAAGAGCCCCCGGGGATGACGGCCAGCAGGTTGTCCCAGCCGCCGCGGACGCCGCCGGCGTATTCGTCGATCAGGGTGCGGAGCGGGATGCCGAGTTCTTCTTCCACGTTGCAGGGCTTGTTCACGTGGCCGCTGATGCAGAAGATTTTCGTGCCGGCGTTCTTGGGGCGACCAAGCGCTGAGAACCATTCGCTGCCGCGGCGGAGGATCGTGGGGGCGACGGCGATGGTTTCGACGTTGTTGACGGTGGTGGGGCAGCCGTACAAGCCTACGGCGGCGGGGAATGGCGGCTTCAGGCGGGGCATGCCCTTCTTGCCTTCGAGGCTTTCGAGCAGCGCCGTCTCTTCGCCGCAGATGTAGGCCCCGGCGCCGCGATGGACGTAGCACTCGAAATCATAGCCTGACCCGGCGGCGTTCTTGCCCAGCAGGCCCGCCTCGTACGCCTCGGCAACAGCGCGCTCCAGGGCCATGGCTTCGTTGTAGTATTCGCCGCGGACGTAGATGTAGGCCGCACTGGCGCCCATCGCGAACCCGGCGATCAGGCAGCCCTCGATCAGCTTGTGCGGATCATGGCGCAGGATGTCGCGGTCCTTGCAGGTGCCGGGTTCGCTCTCGTCGGCGTTTACGACGAGGTAGCTGGGGCGCCCGTCGGGAGCGGCCACTTTAGGCATGAACGACCACTTCATGCCGGTGGGGAAGCCTGCGCCGCCGCGGCCGCGCAGGCCCGATGCCTTCATCTCGTCGACGATGGCGTCGCGGCCGCGGGCGATGATGGCGGCCGTGCCGTGCCAGTCGCCGCGGGCGCGGGCGCCGGCCAGGAACGGGTCGTGCTGGCCATACAGGTTGGTGAAGATGCGGTCCTTGTCGGCGAGCATCGGTCTATTCCACCGTCGTCAGGGTTGTCGGGCCGCCTTCGGGCGCGGAGGTGACCCGGCCGATCGAGGAGCCGGCGGCCGGCTTCTCGCCCCGGCGTAGCGCCTGCAGCAGCGCGCGGGTGCGGTCGTAGTCGAGGTCTTCGTAGTAGTCGTTGTCGATCTGCAGGATGGGCGCGTTCACGCAGGCGCCCAGGCATTCGACCTCGGTCATCGTGAACATTCCGTCGACGCTGGTCTCTTTCCAGCCCTTGATGCCGGTTTCGTCGCGGCAGGCGCGGGTGATGTCGTCGGAGCCGCGCAGCCAGCAGGGGGTGGTGCCGCAGACCTGGAGGTGGAATCGGCCGATCGGCTTCGTGTTGAACATCAAATAGAACGTCGCGACCTCGTAGACGCGGATGGGCGGCATGGCGAGGCGGGCGGCGATGGCGTCCATCGCGGGCACGGGCACCCATGCGCTGCCGGTCTGCCGGGCCATCTGGGCCTGGGCGACGTAGAGCAGCGGCAGCACGCCGCTGGCCTGGCGGCTGGGGGGGTATTTCTTCAGGATGGTTTCGATCTCGGCCTCGCTGGCCTGGTCGAAGCTGAAGCTGGCGGGTTCGCTCAACGGTCGATCTCCCCGAACACGATATCCAGCGAGCCGATGACGGCGACCGCGTCGGCGAGCATGTGGCGCTTGGACAGGTGCTCGATGGCCTGGAGGAAGGCGTAGCCGGTCGGGCGGATCTTGCAGCGGTAGGGGCGGTTGCTGCCGTCGGCGATCAGGTAGACGCCGAACTCGCCCTTGGGGCTTTCGGTCGCGGTGTAGGTGGCTCCGGCGGGGATATGGTAGCCCTCGGTGTATAGCTTGAAGTGGTGGATCAGCGCCTCCATCGAGCGCTTCATCTCCTGGCGTTTCGGCGGGCTGAACTTGCGGTCCTGCACCTTCACGTCGCCGGGGCGCATCTTTTCAAGGCATTGCTGGACGATATGGACGCTCTGCCGCATCTCGGCGATGCGGACGAGGTAGCGGTCGTAGCAGTCGCCGTTGCGGCCCACGGGGACGTCGAACTCGACCTGGTCATACATGTCGTAGGGCTGCGAGCGGCGCAGGTCCCAGGCGATGCCGCTGGCGCGCAAGGGGGGGCCGGAGAAGCCCCAGGCGAGCGCGTCCTCGGGCGTCATGATGCCGATGTCGACGGTGCGCTGCTTCCAGATGCGGTTGCTGGTCAGCAGGTTTTCAAGCTCGTCGATGAAGGTCGGAAAACGGTGCGACCAGGCCAGCATGCGGTCTTCAAGCCCGGCCGGAAGGTCTTTGGCGACGCCGCCAGCCCGAAAATAATTCGAATGGAGCCGCGCGCCGGAGGCAGCCTCATAAAACTCCATCAGCAGCTCCCGCTCCTCGAAGCCCCATAGGCTCGGGGTGATGGCGCCGACGTCGAGGGCGTAGGTGGTGATGTTGAGCAGGTGGTTCAGCACGCGGGTGATCTCGGCGAACAGGGTGCGGATCCACTTGCCGCGCTCCGGCACCTCGATGGTCAGCAGCTTCTCCTGCGCGAGGGCGAAGCTGTGCTCCATGCACATGGGGCTGACGTAATCGAGGCGATCGAAATACGGCATCGCCTGCATGTAGGTCTTGTATTCGATCAGCTTTTCGGTGCCGCGGTGGAGCAGGCCGATATGCGGGTCGGCGCGTTCGACGACCTCGCCGTCCATTTCCAGGATCAGGCGGAGGACGCCGTGGGCGGCGGGGTGCTGGGGGCCGAAGTTGATGGTGTGGTTGTCGACCTCGACGGTCCTGGTGGTTTTTTCGGGGGCGTCGCTCATGCCGCATCCTTCGGCGCCGGCGCGGGTTGCCGGGCCACGTGGGTCTTCTCGTCGCCAGGAAGGGTCACCATGCCCTCCCACGGTGAGACGAAGTCGAAATTGCGAAAATCCTGGGTCAGGCTGACGGGCTCGTTGACGACCATCTTCAGCTCGTCGTCGTAGCGGACCTCGACGTAGCCGGTCAGGGGGAAGTCCTTGCGGAACGGGTGACCTTCGAAGCCGTAGTCGGTCAGGATGCGGCGGAGGTCGGGCAGGCCCTAGAAGACGATGCCGTACAGGTCCCATGCCTCACGCTCGAACCACGTCGCCACGGGCCAGATGGTGTGGCAGCTGGGGACCGGAGCATGCTCGTCGGTCTGCACGATCACGCGGACGCGGTGGTTCTGGCTGACGCTCAGCAGGTTGTAGACGACGTCGAAGCGCAGCGGGCGTTCCGGCCAATCGACGCCGCAGAGGTCCATCAACTGCTCGCAGGCCAGCACGGGCGAGTCGCGCAGCGCTGCCAGCACGCTGGCGAGCCACGTGCGATCGACGTGGACGACGAGTTCGCCCGACTCGGGCGCGGCGGCGGTGACGCCGGGCAATGCGGCGGCGGCGGCGGCAAGGACGGACATATCAGCCACGGAGGATCGTCCCGGTGCGGCGGATCTTCTTCTGAAGCTGCATGATGCCGTAGACCAGCGCCTCGGCCGTGGGCGGGCAGCCGGGCACGTAGACGTCGACGGGCACGATGCGGTCGCAGCCGCGCACGACGCTGTAGCTGTAGTGGTAGTAGCCGCCGCCGTTGGCGCAGCTTCCCATGCTGATCACCCAGCGGGGCTCGGGCATCTGGTCATAGACCTTGCGCAGCGCCGGGGCCATCTTGTTGGTCAGCGTGCCGGCGACGATCATCACGTCGCTCTGGCGCGGCGAGGCGCGGGGGATCACGCCGAAGCGGTCGAGGTCGTAGCGCGGCATGTACGCGTGGATCATCTCCACGGCGCAGCAGGCCAGGCCGAAGGTCATGGGCCAGAGGCTGCCGGTGCGGGCCCAGTTCACGACCTTGTCGAGGTTGGCGACGACGAAGCCCTTGTCGGCGACTTCGCCGGTGATGCCGCGGATGACGGCGTCCTGCTCGGCGCCGGGGGGCAGCGCGTCGCGGTTCCACATCACTTCAGGCTGGGCGAGATCGGACGCGGTCATTCGGCTATTCCCATTCGAGTGCGCCTTTGCGCCACTCATAGATGAAACCGACGGTCAGCACTGCAAGGAAGCCGAGCATCGACAGGAAGCCGAACATGCCGATGTCGGCCAGGCTGATGGCCCAGGGGAACAGGAAGGCGACCTCGAGATCGAAGATGATGAACAGGATGGCGACGAGGTAGAATTTCACGTCGAACTTGCGGCGGGCGTCGTCGAAGGGCTCGAAGCCGCATTCGTATGAGGACAGTTTCTCGGGGTAGGGTTTCTGCCGGGCCGCGAGCAGGGACCCGCCGACCATGGCCAGCGCGATGGCGCCGCCGATGGCGAGGAAGACGAGGATGGGGAAATAGTCGGCCAGGAGCGGCATCTGGGTCCCTTTTCGGCAGTCGACGGCCGGGGCCTGCTGCGTTGCAGCGGATTACACCAGCCGGGCCTCGCAGGCCAGAGCGGCGGCGGGATCGGCGGGTGCGCGCAGTGCCGTTCGGCGGATCGCCAGTGGAGACTGGCGCGAGAGACGGGGCTCGAACCCGCGACCTCCGGCGTGACAGGCCGGCGCTCTAACCAACTGAGCTACTCCCGCATTCCTGCGTCTTCGGCGGAGCGTCCTCTCTGCCGGGCGCTTCCTCTAGGGCCGTGGCGGGGCGGCGTCAACAGCGGTGGCGTATCGGGCGACGCCCGACGATGCGGCGGGGGCGCCCGACAACGAATCCTTTACGTGCGCGCCGTAGGGTCGCTGCCAACAGCACGAAGGGTAAGCCATGCAATCGACACGCCGTATACTATTGGCCGGGGCGGTCGCATCCGGGCTCTGCCGGCCGCATGTCGCGTGCGCTGCGGTGCGGGTGGCCAAGCTGGGCGTGAACAACAAGCCGGATTCGCAGTATGGCGTCGCCTGCCAGGCCTTGGCCGACGCGGTTGCCGCAGACCATGGGCTTGCCTCGTTCCTGAAGATCGACGTCCGGTTCAATGCCGAGCTGGGTGACGAGCTGGCGATGATGACCGATTGCCGGCAGAGCACGATCGATATGGCGCTGTGCACGACGCTGGTGGCCGGGGCGTTCTGCCCCGAGGCCGGGCTGCTGGACGCGCCGTTCATCTTCAAAAGCGTGGCGCAGGGCCGGGCAGCGATGGACGGCACGGCGGGTGCCGACTACGCCGCCCTGCTGAAGGCGAAGGACATCCACGTCCTCGCCTGGGCGGAGAACGGCTCCCGCCACATCGCGTCGAGCCGGCCGATCCGCACGCCGGAGGACCTCAAGGGGTTGAAGCTGCGGCTGCCGCAGTCCGGGGTGATGCTCAGCAGCTTCCGTTCGCTGGGCGCGGACGCCAAGCCGCTGGCGTTCACGCAGCTGTATGAGGCGCTCCGGACCGGCGAGTTCGAGGCGCATGAGAACGTGATCTCGGCGATGGAGAGCATGCGCGCGGCGGAGGTGCAGAAATACCTGTCGCTGACCGGGCACGTCTACAGCACGGCGCTGTTCATGGCCTCGCCGGAACTGCTGGAGGACCTGCCAGCACCGCAAGCGGCAGCCCTGCGGGACGCAGCGCGCAAGGGGGCCGCGGTCAGCAGAAGCTTTGCCGATGCCGCGCAGCGGGATGGGGTCAAGCGCCTGCAACAGGCGGGAATGACCGTGGTGGAGGGAATCGACATCGGCCAATTCATCGCCGCCTGCCGGCCCGGCATGGAGGCGCTGGGCAAGCAGTTCGGCATGGACAGCGTCAACCGGCTGATCAGCGCCGGGGCCTGAAGCGGACGCCGCCGCACCGGATCGTCATCCGCCGCGCAGCCCGGTTTCGCCCGGGCGCCAGCGGTCAACCCAAGAATGGGATGGTATCATGCGTTTGTTCCTCGATCGCCGGTCGATGCTGGCCGGGTCAGCCATCGG
>JAYUCA010000526.1:0-4926 GCA_043740535.1 Rhodospirillales bacterium
GAACTGTTCCGGCGTCGTTACGAAGCGAAAATCGCGGCGAAAGCTCCCATGCGCCGGATTCGTCAAAGCCTGCAGAGGACCATCCGATCGGCGGGGCGACGGCGACGGTTGCAGCATCGATGGACAGCGCCGTGCCGGGCGTGACGGGCGCCACCTGGACGGACCCGCCCACCGCGCGCACCACCGATGCGGCGTTCAGCGCCAGCGTGTCCGCGGCCAGCGCCACCGTGCCGGCGGCGTTGACCGCGCCCGTGGCGCCCAGCGTCACCACGCCGCCCGAGATCGACACGCCGGCGCCCGCCACCGCCGCGTTGACCGTCACGCCGCCGGTGGCGCCCGTGCCGCCGGCCAGGGTCAGCGTTCCCGCTGCGGTCAGGCCGATGTTCACGGTGATCAGCGCCGTGGGGTTCGTGCCGGTCAGCGTGACGTTCGCCGCCCCGGTCAGGGGGGTGGCGCCGGCCAGCGTGATGGTGTCGGTCGCCTGCAGGTTGATGTTGGTGGTGAAGCCGTTGAAGGTCGTGGCGGAGATGTTCTGCGTGCCGGCGGCGGGCTGGTTGCTGCCGTCGGCGTTGGGCGCGGCCGGGTTCGACGTCACGACGTTGTCGCCGATCAGCAGGACGGCCGGGTCGATGGTCAGGGTGCCGATCTTGCCCGCCGGCGCCCTGGTGTCGACGGCGCCGAAGATCGACAGGCCTTTCGTGCCCGAGATCTCGACGTTGCCGCCATTGCCGCCGTGGGCGCCGCCGCGGGCGCTGATGGCGCCGGCCATCGTCGTCTGGTCCGTCGACAGCAACGCGATGGCGCCGCCGCTGCCGGCGTTGCGTCCGTCGGCGCTGATTTTCGCGCCCGCGGCGACGATCACCTGTTTGGCCGTGCCAGCCGGCATACCGCCGCCTTGCGCCTTGGCCCGCGCCGCCGTCGTGCCCAGCGCGATCGTGCCGCCGCCGCCGGCGCCGTTCGCCGACAGCCTGGCCGTCGATGCCAGCGCCACCGTGCCGGTCGCGTTTGCGACGATCGTGCCGCCGGGGCTGTTGGCGCCTTGACCGTTGGCCTGGCCATTGGCTTGGGCGGAGCCCTCGATGCTGATCGTGCCGCCGACGGCGGACATGACGATGGTTCCGGTCTTGTCGCCGACGCTGTTCGCCTGCAGCTTGCCCTTGTTCCTGACCAGGTTGGTGACGATGCCGTCGGCCGCGCGGGCCGTCAGCACGATGGTGCCGCCGTTGGCCGCGACCGTGCCGGTGTTGGTGACCAGGTAGTTGCCGCCGCCCGGGGCCCGGTGCACGTCGCGGGTGATGTCGACGCTCATCAGCCCGTCGCCGTACAGATCGACGATGTGGGCCTCGGCGCCCGCCAGCACGACGTGGCCCAGCTTGGCGGTGATCGTGCCGGCGTTCGCGACCTGCGGGGCCACGAGGACGGCCAGCCCGGTTTCCTGCACGGTGATCGTGCCGGCGTTGCTGATCTTCGCGTCCGGGCGGCCCGGCTGGTCGAAGACCATCCTGCCGGCCATGAAGTTCTTGTTGGTCACGCCCGCGGACGACACGACCAGGCTTTGCACGTCCACCTGGCTGCCCCGGGTGAACACCACCCCGCTGCCGTTGACGATGGCGACCTGGCCGTTCGCCTGGATGCGGCCGGCGATCGTCGACGGGTCCGGCCCGGTGACGCGGTTCAGCGTGATGCTGGAGGCGTTGGGCTGCTGGAACGTGACGGTATGGCCGCTGCCGATGTCGAAGCTGCGCCAGTCGATGGCGGCGCGCTGGCTGCCCTGGGCGACGGTCGTTTGCGCCGTGGTCTGGCCGATGCTGGCCTGGCCGGCGACGACCGCGCCGCCCTGCGGCCGGGCGGTGGGGGCGATCTGGGCGAGTGCGGGCATGGCCAGCAGCATGATGGCGCCGGCCTGCAGGGCCGTGGTGGTCAGCAATCCGCTCCGGTCGCGCCGGCGTTGCCCGGCAAGCACAACCTGCGCCGTCTTCGCATGCCGCCCGCCCGCTGGATTCATCTTCATGCCACTACCCGCCCCCGCCCCTACCCCGACTGGGGCCTCAACTCATGCGCCCGCTACCAGCGTGTCGTCAGGCCCCAGTAGAATGCCGTCGCCTTCAGCCGCGACACCGAGGCGGAACTGCCCTGCGGCTGCCGCGTCAGCCGTTCCACGCCCTCGAGCTGAACCGAGACGTAGCGGGTCACGCTCGCCCGCACGCCGCCGCCGAACGACATCAGCCGCTTGTTCGGGTCCTGCTGCTGGTTCTCCCACGTCTCGCCCCAGTCGTTGAACAGGTAGAACTGCGTCTTCACGAACAGCGGCTGTCCATACGGCTCCCACGGGAAGCCGGTGTTGAGCCGCAGCTCGACCGAGGTGGAGACGGCGTTGTCCCCCGTGACCTCGCCGGCGTAGAAGCCGCGGTTCATGCGGATGCCGCCCAGGAAGAACTTCTCTGCCGGCGGCAGCACGGAGTTGCTGACCTGGCCGGACGCCATGGCGTACAGCTCGAGCACGGCATCCTGGTACGGACTGAACAGGACCTGGCTGCGGCTGACCTCGGCAGAGGCCTTGAGGAAATCCGTGCGGCTGCCGACGCGGCCGGCCTGCGGGTCCCCGGACTGGGTGGCGCCCAGGCTGTTGAGGCCCTTGGAGCCGCGCAAGACGATGTTGGTGACGCCGGTGCGGTCACCGCCGAGCACCAGGTCCTGCAGCACGTAGTCGGCCCCGCCGCGCAGGATGCGCAGGCTGTCGAAGCTGGCGCGGGCCGGGGTGTTGCGGCCGAGGACGAAGGGGCCGGTGTCGGTGTGGATGTCGCTCTCGATCGCGTCGAAGGCGGCGATGGCGGTCAGCGTCTGGTCACGGCGGCGGATGATGGGGTAGCTGGCCTGGCCGCCGAACACGCGCGTGCGGCCGTCATAGCCCAGTGCGCGCAGGTCGCCGGACGGGTTGGAGCCGCCTGCCCCGCCATACAGCCGGATCTTCACGCCGGAGCCGCCGGCGAAGAACTCGGTGGCGGCCTGGCCGAAGGTCTGCGTGTTGTTGAAGCTGTGCAGGATGCTGAGCTCGGTGCGTTCGCCGAACTGGCTGAAGCTGTTGAAGCCGCCGACGGCGAGCAGCTGCTCCGGCCCGGTGAGGCGGAAGGCGCGGTTGTCGGCCGACAGGTAGCCCTCGAAGGGCCTGCGGCTGACCTGGGCGACCAGCGTGACGGCGGCGGGGTCGTCGGGCGATGGGCGGAGGACGGAGCGCAGCGTGACGCCGGGCACGTCGGAGGCGAGCAGCAGGTAGCGTTCGAGCCGGGAGATGCTGATGGGGCGTTCGTCGAGCAGCCGGCTCAGGAAACGCAGCACCTGGGTGCCGGCCGGACCGATGTCGCCATCGAGCTTCACGTCGGCGATGTAGCCTTCGGTGATGTTGAACATCAGGCTGCCGTTGGCGGACAGCGCGCTGGAGACGGAGGTCAGCACGTAGCCGTCGTTGCGGTAGCGGGCAAGGATCGCCTGGCGGGCCTGCTCGACGCGGGCGTAGGGCACGGCGGGGCCGGTCAGGCCCTCGATCAGGGGGGCGAGCTCGGCCGGCGGGTAGGCGGTGGCGCCGTTGATGGACACGCTGCCGATACGGCCGGATTGGCCCGGCGCGAACGCGGCGGGGGGTGCGGGGGCAGGCAGGCGCAGGCCGGGCGCCGTGGGCGTCGGCACGGGGGGGCGCTCACGTTCGATCAGGTTGCCCTGGGGCGGCGCGCCCGGAGACTGGGCGTGGACAAGGGTCGGCAATAACAGCAGAGACAACAGAACGGTCCGCAGAGAAACGATCATGGGTTCCCGAGACCTGCTTTGTGAGACGGTTTGTTGCCGTTTTGCGTACAACGGCCCGTGAACTGCGTCAACGGATCATGAAGATGGGATCGAGCAGTGTTGCGATAATGCAACAGTGCGTCTGATGTTGGTCCCGGCGGGGTGGGGGGCGGCAGCGGCAAGGACCTGGAACGACGGAGACGGAGGTGGAAGCGAGGTCATCGCCGGTCCTCGGGCCAGGCTCGAGGATGATCCGGCGATCCACGCGGTGGGGCGGCACGAAATGGAATGCGAACGGCATTCCATCCGAACTCATGACTTCCGTGTGCTGGTATTGAACATTATTATCGCGCACGGATTTCCACCGGACAGCAATTTCCACCGGACAGCAGTGGATCAAGCGCGGGCACGGCGAGGGTGGGCGCTGCTGGCGATATTGCGGTGCACGGTGGGCGGGTCATAATGGTGGGATGAACACCAATCGCATCGTCGGCGGGGCTTGGGCATGAGCGCCGCGCCCGCCGGACCATCGCCGCTGATCTTCCCCTTTGCGGCCCCGCCGCCGGTGGGCGAGACGATCGAGGTGGCGCCCGGCATCCTGTGGCTCCGGCTGGCGCTGCCGTTCCGGCTGGACCATGTGAACGTCTACCTGATCGAGGACGGCGACGGCTATGCGGTGATCGACACAGGCATCGGCGACGAGGGCACGCAGGCGATCTGGGCCAGGCTGCTGGCGGGGCTGCTGCGGTCCAGGCCGCTGACGCGGATCATCCTGACGCACTTCCACCCGGACCATTCCGGCATGGCGGGCTGGCTTGCCGAGCGGGTCGATGCCCCGGTGCTGATGAGCCAGACGGAGTACCTCACCAGCCTGACGATCAAGTTGGACCCCGAGGCGTTGGATGCGGAGCCGTACCGCAGCTTCTACCTGGGCCATGGCCTCGATGAGGAGACGACGGCGAACCTGCTGAGCAACGGCAACCGCTACCTGAAGATGGTGACGGGGCTGCCGCGCACCTTCCGGCGCCTGATCGCCGGCGAGGCGCTGACGATCGGGGGCCGCCGGTGGGAGGTGCTGACGGGCGGCGGGCACTCGCCGGAACAGGTGATGCTGCATTGCGCAAGGGACCGGCTGCTGCTGTCGGC
>JAYUCA010000527.1:0-3823 GCA_043740535.1 Rhodospirillales bacterium
AAACCTGCCTTAAAACCGCTCCACCCAGGGTCGGACCGCAATCTCGTCCGTCCAGCAAGACCGCGGCTGGTTCGCCACATCCAGCATCGTCTGCGCGATCGCATCCGGGTCAAGCAGCGAGTCCGGGCGATCTCCCGCCTCCGTCCGCACCGCCGAGCGGATACCCCCGTCCACCACCACATGGATCACATGCACCCCCAGCGGATGCAGCTCCCGCGCCATGCTCTGCGCCAGCCCGCGCAACGCGAACTTGCCCATCGCGAACGGAGCAGACTGCGGAAACCCCTTCACCCCCGCCGAAGCCCCCGTCAGCAGGATCGTTCCCCTGCCCGCCGGCGCCATCCGCTTCGCCGCCGCCTGCGCCACCAGGAACCCGGCATACGCCGAAACCTGCAACGTCTTGGCGACCTCCGCCGGATCCAGCCCGACAAATGGTCCCCGAACCCGATAGCTCGCGTTGAACAGAACCAGGTCCAAAGGCGGCAGCGCCGCAAAAAGCGCATCCACGCTGGCAGGATCGGCGGCGTCGCATCCATGCACGCTGCCGCCCGTCTCCGCCGCCAGCGCCGCGAGCTTGTCCGTCCGCCGGGCCGCAAGCGCCACCTGGTATCCCGCCTTCGCCAGCAGCCGCGCGAAGCTCGACGAAAGCCCCGGCCCCACGCCGACGATCAACGCCTGGCTCACGAGTACTGCGCCTCCACCGTGCCGCAGTGGTCGAACACCATCTGCACGTGCGCATTTGCCGGCACGACGTCCTTGGCCGTCCAGGACCCCGTCGTGACCACCTGCCCGGCCTTCAACCCACCCGCCCAGCGCGCCCCCTCATTCGCCATCCACTCAACCAGTCGGATCATCTCGCCGGCCGGATTGCCCACGCAGCGTTTCACCACCACCCCATCGACCATCACCCGCACACCCTCGCTCCCAAGGTCGATCGACCGCCATTCCGGTATCGCCGCCCCCACCACCAGCCCGTAATGGCTCAGGCTGTCCGCCAGCGCCGTCAACGCATCGACCTTGTCCACATCGGCATACCGGCTCTGCAGCAGCTCGATCGCCGGATGCGCACTGGCGATCGCAGCGATCACCTCATCCCGCGTGTAGGGCGTGCCCCGAGGCGGCAGGTCCGCCCCGATCGTCACGGCGATCTCCGCCTCGACGGCACGGTCCGGACATTCGTCCTGTGGCGCCTGCGCCGGGCTCGGCACCACGAAGCGGGCCGGCAGCGGCGCGCAGGTGAATACCCCCGTGCCCGGCGAGAAACCCACCTTCCATCCGCCGATCGCACCCAACCGGCCCATGACCGCGCGCTGGATCGCATAGGCCTCTCCCTGGTCCGCCGGCGGCTTCACCAGGCCGGCAGGCCGGTTGGAAGGATTTTTCCGCAAATCCATGAACATATCGGCAATGACTTCGAGCATGGCTTCCAAGACACTCTCCAGAAGGGATTCGACGACGCCGCTCACTACAGCGTTTCAAGCAACTCGCTCAGCACCGCGGCCCGGGCGGACAGCGCCTGCCACAGGATATGCTCGTGCTCTGCATGCGCCCCGGCGCCGGGGCAACCAAGCCCGTCCAACGTCGGGACGCCCAGTGCCGCGGTGAAGTTCCCGTCCGAACCTCCCCCGCGGTGCTGCTTCGGAAGCTCGAACCCCGCCCGTGCAGCCGCCGCCCGCGCCTTCGCGTACAACGCCAGGATGGCCGGCGTCTCCACCATCGGCGGCCGGTTCATGCCGCCCGTCACCCGGATCGTGCACCGCGGATCATACGCCTTCAGCGCCAGCACCGCCGCCTCCATCAGCGCCCCGGCCTCGATGGTCGGCGCCCGCAGATCGATCTCGCACCCTGCATCCGGCGGGATCACGTTCGGCCGGCTGCCGCCCCAGACCGGCGCAACGTTCAGGGTGATCCCCGCCTCCAGATCCACCATCCCATGGATCCCGACGATCTGCCGCGCCAACTCCACGACCGCGCTGGCCCCATCGGAAAAATTGCCCCCGCTATGCGCCCCCTTCCCCGCCACCGTCATCGTGAACCGCCCGACGCCCTTCCGCGCCGTCACGCAGGCGCCCCCCGCCCCGGCCGGCTCCAAAATCAGCACGCACTCCGATTTCCGCCCCTCCTCCTCGATCAGCGCCCGGCTCGTCGGGCTGCCGACCTCCTCGTCTGGCGTCAGCAGCAGCGTGATCGGTCGGTTCGTCTTGATCTTCTGCATCAGGATGCTGCGCAGCGCGTTGAACCCCAGGAAGCTGCCCGCCTTCATGTCGTAGATGCCAGGCCCGTGCGCCGCATCGCCATCGACGGTGAACGGCATCCTCGCCAGCGTCCCATGCGACCACACCGTGTCGAGATGCCCCGCCATCATGACCGGCTTCAGGTTCGATGCCCCCGGCGTGCGGGCCACCAGATTGTCTCCATACCCGTCTCGCCCCGGAATGCGGGTCACCTCGGCGCCAGCCCGCACCAGGTCGCGCTCGGCGATGTCCATCAGCCGGTTCACCGCCGCCGCGTCCGTCGTCGGCGTCTCGATCATCACCCAGGCGGCAAGCTCGTCCAGCAGCGCCTTTGACCCAGGGATCTGCGTCTGTGGCATCTCGGCTCCCTCAATGCAGGCATCTTGCTTTTCGCACCAGGTCCATGCCTTGTCCAATTGGATAGCCTGTTTGCGACGTCCAACCAGGCATACGAAGGAGCTGGCCATGGATGGTTTCGCGTTCGAGGACCTGGTGCTCGGCCAGACCGCCCGCATCGGCAAGACGATCACCGAAGCCGATATCCTGATGTTCGCCGCCGTCAGCCTGGACACCAACCCCGTGCACCTCGACGCCGAAGCCGCAGCGCAATCGGTCTTCAAGGAGCGCGTGGCCCACGGCATGCTGTCCGCCGGCCTGATCAGCGCGGTGCTGGGCACGAAGCTCCCCGGCGCCGGCACCATCTACCTCGCCCAGACCCTCAAATTCCGCGCCCCCGTGAAGATCGGCGACACGGTGGTGGCCCTGGTGGAGGTGACCGCCCTCGACCCGGCACGCAAGCGCGCCACGCTCAGCACGCTATGCACCGTGAACGGCAAGACCGTGATCGACGGAGAAGCGACGGTGATGCCCCGGAGCCGCGGATGAGCAGCACCCGATGAAGCCTCGGCGCCGCTGATGGAAATCGTCACCGACTGGCAAGGCATGCCCGACACCTTGCGCGGCGCCGTCGTGGCCCTGGGCAATTTCGACGGCGTGCACAGCGGCCACGCCCATCTGCTTCGCACCGCCCACGCCGCACGCCCCGGCGCCCGCCTCGCCGTCCTGACCTTCGAACCCCACCCCCGCGAGTACTTCCGTCCCGACGACCCCCCCTTTCGATTGACCCTGGCGACCGAGCGCGCCGCCGCCCTCGAGGCTCTCGGTGTGCAGGCGCTCTACCAGCTCCCCTTCGACGCGACGCTGTCGGCGCTGCCCGCCAAGGATTTCGTCACCAGGGTGCTGCACGAAGGCATCGGCGCCGCCCACATCGCGTGCGGCGCCGACTTCGCCTTCGGCCATCGCCGCGGCGGCGACGTCGCCTTTCTGGCCGAACAGGCCGAGGCCCTGGGCATCGGCGTTACCATCGTGCCAAAGCTGTCCGACGCGCAGGGGCCGATCAGCTCGACCCGCATCCGTCGCCTGCTGCAGGACGGCTACCCCGAGCGCGCCGCATCGGAACTAGGCCGCCCCTGGGCCGTCCGAGGCCCGGTAACCCACGGCGACAAGCGTGGCCGCACGATCGGCTTCCCTACCGCCAACGTGCCCCTGGGCCGCCATCTCGAACCCGCACGTGGCGTGTACGCGGTGAC
>JAYUCA010000528.1:0-12007 GCA_043740535.1 Rhodospirillales bacterium
TGCGATCGAATCGATCCGGCATTCGGCATCGGTGCGCGAACCCAGCGGGGTGCCGTCGTCATAATAGGCGCGCAGATACCACCCGCCATCCCAGGTCGCATCCAGCGCAGTCGCCAGCGCCGCAGCATGGGCCCGCCAGACGGCGGCGCGGGCACGGTTGCCGGCCTCGGGCCGCGCCTCGGCCAGCGGCGCCATCGCCAGCAATGCGGAGTGCAGGAACCAGCCGAGCCAAACGCTCTCGCCCCGCCCCGCTTCGCCGATGCGGCTCATGCCGTCGTTCCAATCTCCGGTACCCATCAGCGGCAGGCCGTGGGCGCCGGTCGGCAGGCTATGGTCGAGCGCCCGCGCGCAGTGCTCGAACAGGGTCCCGCGCTCGCTGGCAACGGCGGGCGTGAAGAACCGGTCGTGCTCTGCCGCGGTCAGCATCGGCGCGTCCAGGAAACTGATCTCCTGATCGAGCACGGCCTCGTCGCCGGTCGCCTCGACGTAGTGCGCCACGGCGGTCGCCAGCCAGGCGCAATCGTCTGATATCCGGGTGCGGACCCCACCACCTGCCCCTGGGCCGGGTCCCGGCAGCCACCAGTGCTGCACGTCGCCCTCGACGAACTGCCGTCCTGCCGCCCGCACCAGGTGCTCACGCACCAGGTCGGGCCGGGATGCGGTCAGCGCCATGCCGTCCTGCAACTGATCGCGGAACCCGTAGGCCCCGCTGGCCTGGTAGAAGCCGGCGCGTGCCCAGACCCGGCATGCGAGCGCCTGATACAGCAGCCAGCCGTTCAGCATGACGTCCATGGCCCGGTCCGGCGTCCGCACCGAAACCGCGCCCAGCACGCCGTCCCACAGCCGTCGCACCTCGCCCAGGACGGCATCGAGGTCCGCAGCCCTATACTTCATGACCAGCGCGCGTGCCTCCGCCTCGTTCGCGGCCTCGCCCAGCATGAAGACAGCCTCCACATGGCTATCGACAGGCAGATGGATCGTTGCCTGCAGGGCGCCGCACGGATCGAGCCCGGCGCCGACGCGGCCGGACAGCGGCGCGGCGCCGGCCGCGCCGGCCGGGCTGGCCAGGGCGCCGAGGCGGCCGATGAACTCCCGCCGGTCCCCGGTCCAGGATGTCTGCATGCCGCGCAAGTCGGCGAAGGCGACCCGCCCGGTGTTCGCGGCGCCCCAGGGATTGCGGGCGAACATCGCGCCGGTTTCCTCATCGATCGCAGTCGTGACGAACGCGGCCGTCGCCGTGCGGGAGGCGCCGAGCACCCACTCCACATAGGCGGACAGCGTCACGGTGCGGGCCCGGCCTGACATGTTGTGCAGATGCAGCCGGGACAATTTGACCGGGTCATCGGTCGGCACCCATTGCATCAGGCTGCTGGCGATGCCGTGGGCCACGTGGTCGAAGCGGGAATAGCCGCGTCCGTGGCGGACCACGTAGGTGGCGGCCGGGTCGCGCAGGGGCCAGGCGGTCGGGCACCACAGATCCAGCGTGTCAACATCCCGCAGGTAGAACGCCTCGCCGGAGCGGTTGGTCACCGGGTCGTTCGACCAGGGCGTCAGCTGGTTCTCACGGCTGTTGCCGCTCCAGCTGGCGCCGCCGCCCTCGGCGGCCACCAGGAAGCCGAAGCCGGGATTGGCGACCACGTTGATCCAGGGCGCCGGCGTCGACTGGCCGGGGCGGAGCACGACGACGTATTCACGGCCGTCATCCGCGAAGCCGCCGTAACCGTTGTAGAACTCCAGCGGAGGCACCGGCGGGATGGCCGTTTCCGGGTCGCGGGGCACAGGCGGGGATGGCCGGCGCTGCGGCAGGCGCGTGACTGGCATCGGCGGCGGCGGCGGCACGCGGAGTTGCTCGGACAGGCTGCCGCGCGCGGCCGACAGCACGACCCGTGCGACCGAGGCCAGCAGTGAGGCGGTCTCGGCCGGGACCAGGTCGGCGCGCAGCAGGAAGACCGCGCCCTTCGCCGCAGCCCCGGCGACCGGAGGCGTGCGGGGCTGCATCCGCACCAGGGCCTCGAGTGCTGCCTGCAGTTCCTGCGAATACGAGGCAGCGTGCTCGTTCAGGATCACCAGGTCGACGGCGAGCTGTTTCAGCCGGAAATACTCATGGGCGAGCAGCACCTGCCGGGCCACGTCAAGGTCGGCGCTGTCGCGGATGCTGAGCAGCAGGATCGGCAGGTCGCCGGAGATGCCTTGCCCCCAGAGGCCGCTCTGCGCCCCGGCGCCTTGCTGGATGACGTCGGATCGGGACCGGAGCGCCGGCCCTGCGAACACCAGGCGCCCCGCCAGGCGCTGGAACAGGTCCGCTTCGCCGGTGCGGATGCTGAGGTGGCGCAACTGCACCTGCGCCTGCGTCCAGGCAAGCGTCGAGGCGCGATCGAACGCGGCGGCGTCGCGGTGCTTGTCCATGGCGCTGGCCAGGGCCTCGCGGCTGCCTGCCACCATCGTCCAGAACGCGACACGAACGACCGCGCCGGGGGCCACAGTCACGCGGCAACGCAATGCGAAGACCGCGTCGAGCACGGTGCCGACGGCGCCGGACAATGCGGTCCCGTCCATTGCCGCGGCGTCACGCAGGCTGCGGCCCCGGCCCAGGAAACGGGCACGGTCGGTTTCCACCGTGATGCCGCCCGTTGGCAGGCGCTCGGCCACCAGCAGGTGCCCGGCCCAGATTTCCGGCTCCGTCGGGGTCCGGCGGCGCCGGGTCGCCAGGATCGCGCTGCCGTCGGGCAGCCGCTCGGTCTCGATGAACATCTTGGCGAAGGCCGGATGCGCGATGTCGTCGGCGCCGCGGATCAACGCCAGCTCGGCATAGGAGGTAAGGTCGATGCTGCGGGCGGTCTTGCCGCCGTTCGTCACGGAAATCCGGCGGACCTCGGCATCGTCTTCCGCCGAAACCAGGACCTCCATCATGGTCGTCAGCGTGCCGTCGCGGCGGGCGAACTCGGCGCGGTCCTCGCCGAAAGCCACTTCGTATTCGTCTGGCAGTACGCCGAGGGGCTGCAGCCCTGCCGACCACACCGCGCCGCTTCCCGCGTCCCGCAGCAGGACCCAGGATCCCCAATCGTCGAGCGTCGGGTCCTCCCGCCACCGCGTGACGGCCAGGTCCCCCCATCGGCTGCTGCCGGCGCCGGCGGCCGTCAGCATCACGGCATAGCGCCCGTTTGACAGCAGGTGAGTCACGGGTTCCGGCTGGTCGGCACGGGTGTAGCGCCGGCCGCCCGGCGGCCCCACGACCTTTGCAACGGCGGGTTTCGCGTCGGATGGCAGGGGCCGCGCCATCGCCACGTTGCGGGGCGCCCGCTCCTGCAGCAGCAGCTCCGTCGCCCGGATGATGGGTTCCGCATGAAACCGCGCCCGCATCACACCGTCGAGCAGGGCATCGGCGATCGCAACGATCGTCATCCCCTGATGGTGCGCCATGAACGCCCGCACCACGGCCACAGACTTCCCGGCCGGCACCCGGCCGGGCGTGTAGTCCAACGCCTCGTAGAAGCCGTAGCGGCCCTGGCCGCCAACCGCGGCGATCCGCACGAGGTTGCGGACCGCGGCCGCAGGATCGATCATGGCCGCCAGGGCGGTTGCGTAGGGCGCGATCACCAGGTCCGCCTCCAGGCCGCGCTTCAGGCCCAGGTCCGGGACACCGAAGTTGGAGTACTGATAGGTGTATTCCACATCGCGCACGTTGTAGGCCGATTCCGACACGCCCCAGGGCACGTCGTGCTCCGAGCCGAAGGCCGCCTGGCGGCGGACGACCAACGTGCTGGTATGTTCCAGCAGGCTGCCCTCGGGCGCGCGCAGAACCAGCGACGGCATCAGGTACTCGAACATCGAACCCGACCAGGACACCAGCACCGCGCCCCCGGCGATGGGGGCGACGGCACGGCCAAGCCGGAACCACTCGCGGGCCGGAACGTCGCCCTTGGCGATGGCCACGAAGCAGGCCAGCCGGGCTTCGGACGCCAGCAGGTCGTAGCAGTTGCCGTCCAGCACCCCTTCAGTCGCCAGGAAGCCGATCGACAGCAGCTTGCGTTCGGTGTTGCGAAGAAAGCCGAAATCCATCGCCAGCGCCATGTCGCGGGCAGTCTTCTCGATGGCCAGCAGCTGGGCTGCCGCCGCCGGGTCGGCCAGATCCCGGCGGTGGCTTTCGACCGAGCGATGGAGCGCGGCAACCCAGAACGCCAGTTCCGCGGCTTCCGGATGGGCAGCGGCCAGTGAAGCCGCCAAGGCCGCAGCAGCACTCGTGTCCCCGGCCAGGGCGTCGAGATCCGCCCCGCGATCCCGGCCGGGCGTTCGTGCCAACCGGGCCATGACAACGGCGAGCGCGGCGCCGACCGGCTGCAAGCCAGGCAAGGGCGCCGGTTGGCCTGGTGTGGACAGGCGCGACGCCTCCTCGGCCACGATGCCGGCGATGTCGGACAGGCCCGCACGGTAGGGCGCGCCGTCTTCCGCCTTCTCCCGCCAGACCCGGCTTGCACTGGCGAGCGCGATCAGATGGCCGGCGAGGTTGCCGCTGTCCACGGTCGACACATACAGGGGGTCGAGCGGCCGCAGGTCGGCCGTTCCATACCAGTTGTAGAAGTGCCCACGGCAGCGCGGCAGCCGCTCCATCGTGGCCAACGTCGCTTCCAGCCGCTGGACGGTGTCCAGAAGCCCGATCCAGCCGAAGTCATGGGCCGCCGCAGCGGACAACAGATAAAGGCCGATATTGGTGGGCGAGGTCCGGCGCGCCAACACCGGGGCCGGGTCTTCCTGGAAGTTGTCGGGCGGCAGCATGTGGTCGGACGGCGTCACGAACGTCTCAAAGAACCGCCAGGTCCGCCGCGCCGTCATCCGCAGCGCCCGCCGATCACCGTCCGACACGACAGGGAGACAATTCTTGGGTACCCGGCTGACCCAGTACGCCACGGCTGGGGATGCAATCCAGGCCACCGCGAACGGCGCCGCCAGGACCCAGTTGCCGGTTCCGGCGCCCCACTGCGACCATCCCGCAACCGCCAGGACGAGCGCGCCCAGCACCGGCGCGCCTGCCATGCGCCCGTAGTAGCCGGCGACGGTCAGGGCCGGCCCGTCGGCCGCCTGGGCTGCCGTGACCCATTGCAGCAGGTGACGCCGCGTCCACCAGACGCGCACCATCGTCCGCCCGATCGCGTCGCCCATCAACGTCGCCTGGTGGGCCAGGAAGACGATGACCAGCCCGGCCAATGCCGTCGCATGGCGCGTCCCGTCCGCCAGGACGCCCAGGTAACACCGCAGCGACACCCAGCGGGAGCCGGGTGCGACATCGCCGAACACGGGCAACAGGGTGGGAAGCACGATCGTCAGGACCACGAACGCCGTCCAGGCCAGCGCCGCAGGGAACGGCAGCAACCACCCGGCCAACAGGACGGCCACCCCGGCCGGCGCAGACAGCGTCCGGCGCAGGTTGTCCAGCATCTTCCAACGGCCCATCGCCGGCAGCGCGCCGCGGGCCGGTCGTCCGGCGCGGGGCACTATCCACGGCAGCAACTGCCAGTCGCCCCGGGCCCAGCGGTGCTGTCGCAACGCCGCGACCGCGTAGCCGGACGGGAACTCCTCGACGACCTCAATGTCGGAAACCAGTCCGGCGCGGGCGAAGACGCCCTCGAACAGGTCGTGGCTCAGCAGCGTCGAAGTCTCTACCCGGCCTTCCAGGGCGGCGGCGAACGCATCCACGTCGTAGATGCCCTTGCCCGCGTATGATCCTTCACCGAACACGTCCTGGTAGACGTCCGAGACCGCGCCCGCGTAGGGGTCGATCCCGTCCATGCTCGAGAAGATGCGCTGGAACACGGTGCTGCCCTGCCCCGTTGGCAGCGACGGCGTGACCCGCGGCTGCAACACCGCATAGCCGTCCACAACCCGCCCGCATACCGGGTCGAACAGCGGTGCGTTCAGCGGATGCGCCATCTTGCCCACCATCCGCCGGACGGCGCCGTGCGGAAGCCGGGTGTCGGCGTCGAGCGTCACGACGTAGCGGACGTCGGCGGGCACGGCCGGCGGATCGAGGAAGGTCGTGTCGCCAGCGCCGCGCAGCAGCCGGTTCAGCTCGTGCAGCTTGCCACGCTTGCGCTCCCAGCCGATCCAGCTCGCCTCCCCCGCATTCCAGACCCGGCTGCGATGCAGCAGCAGGAAGCGGTCGCCGCCCGGCGCCTTGCCGTACAGCCGGTTCAGCCGGGCGACCCCCGATGCCGCGGCGGCCAAAAGGGCGGCGTCGCTGCCTGCGTGTTCTGTCGGGCTGTCGGTCCAGTCTGACAGCAGTGCAAAATGCACCTCGCCATCCCGGCTGGCGAGGTGATGGATCTCCAACCGGGCGACACAGTCGGCGACGGCAGCTTTTGTGGTCAGCAGGATCGGGACGGCGACCAGAGTGCGCAGCGGCGCTGGGATGCCCGTCTCCAGCGCCAGGCCGGGCAAGGCTGTCGCACCGAATGCCCAGGTCGCCAACCGGTTCATGCACGCGACGGCCGCATCGGACGCCAGCACGAAGCCGGCAGCCCCGAGACCGAGCAGCCAGGGCAGGCCCAGCCCGAGTTCCGCAGTCAACCACAGCGGGATGGCAACGAAGCCCAGCGCAAGCGCCACGACTGCCGCGCCATAACCGCCGATGCCTGGCCGGCGGCATGCCCGCTCCAGCCAAAGGCGCACAGTGGGCCGATACCGCATAGCGGCCTCGAAACCCGGGCGGCCTTGACCGATGAGGTAGTAGCCCGGGTCGCCTTTTCGGCCATCCCGATGCTCGTCCGCGGCCTTGACCGCCTTGCGCGCGATGTCGAGTTCAGAGCAGCCGGATCCGCGCGACAGCGCCTCGATCGCGGTGCGATACAGGTTGCGCGTGGTGAAATCCATGTTGCCGAAGGGCACAGCGGCCGCGAGGACCGTGTCCACCAGCGACAGGCGCTCGAACACCTCCGTCCAATCGACTGCCGCGATGATCCGAAGGCTGGTGATGATGTTGCGGACGGTGGCGTTGGAGGTGCCGTGCTTCTGAAGCTCGGTGTGCACGACGTCGTCCACGGTCGTGCCTCGCGCAGCCAGGCAACGATCGAGCCAGGCCAGCGCCGGGTTCGTCCTGGGGTCGCGGCCCCGCAGACGGTGCGCGAGCTGGACCGCGAAGGGGTCGGTCACTTCCGTGCATTCGGACGGATCATCCGACAGGACGGCAAGCAGATCCTGGCCGTTGCTGCCGGCATCCTGCACCCGGTCCGACAGGTCGTCGGCCGCTTGCCGTGCCGCCGCGCCGTCCACGACCAGTTCGGCGACGCGCCGGAGATTTTCGATCAGCACGATGCGCAAGGTGATCGGCACGGCCCACAGCTCGCCGATGGTCAACGGCTGCACCGATTGATACGCAGCCAGGTATCGGCGAAGCGTCCCGAGATCGAGATGGCTGTCCGTATGGGCCACCAGCGACCACATCGCGCCGAACACCCGGGGCAGACCGCTGAACGGCCCGGCAGCCAGTTTCGGCAGTTGCGCATAGAAGCCGGGCGGCAGGTCGATGCCGATCTCCCGGATCTGCATGTCCACCAGGTGGTAGTTGTCGGCCAGCCACTCGGCGGCGGGGGTCGCGTGGCGCCCGTCCTCTGCCGACGTCGCAAGCGCGCGGTTGGCTTGAAGCAGGAAAGCCGCGTTTTCGGCCAGGCGGGCCGCCAGGCGGCCATCCCGGCTCGGTTTTGCGGAGACCTGCTGCGCGGCGGCCAGGCTCCTGGCGTGCTGCTCCAGGCGCTCGGCGCCGAAAAGCTCCTCCCGCACCGGCGTCCGATCCCATGCAAGCGGAGGCGCCGGGTGCTGAAAGATGCGGCCGACGATCACAACCTTGCCCGCAAGGAACGGCGGGCCCTTGGTCGCACTGCGTTAACGCCGGAACAGGCTTCTGCGGCCTTGTGGCGCGGGGGCACGGGACAGCAGAGTGTAGGGATCGGAGCCAACGTCGTAGCCCATTCCGAATTGGCTACAACGCTCTCCGTCAGCCGTTGCCACGCTGCCGATGGTCTCGGCAGGCGCAGAACCCCTGGACGTAGGTGCGGCGTTGCCGACCGGAAAGTCATCTTGTGCGTCAGACATGTTAACCTCGCCTTACCGATACAGCAGCATTGAAAACTGGAATGCTGCTGGGCGGGAGGCTCGGAAACTACTCAGCAGCGGCGCTGGGCGTGTCGTCGGCGTTGCACATCCATTCCGACCTGGTGCGGATCGCGTCCATCTCGGCAGTGTTCAGCGTCGTTTACCTCGCGCTGCTCCGCATGGCCGACGCGGACGGCTTCAAGGACGCCCAGTCATTGATTGCCCAGATGCTGATCAGGCGAATATCGACAAAAAGCCCGGTGTCGCGCGCCGGGATCGCGGGCTGACAGGCGCCCACATGCGTAGTGCAGCTCAACACCGGCGGATCGCCGCCAGGTTCAGGCCCTGACGACATTCGTTGCATGCGGCGATTCCCACATCGCAGCCGCGATCAACGCCGCTATTCCGGTCCCGATCATCGTCGGCTTGACGATAGCCCCATCAAATCCGGCCGCCACGAGTGCAGGTTGGCTTTGGGCGATATCATCACCGGTCAAAGCAAGCACGCGAACCCCGCCATTCGCGCGATCCCGGGGCCGGTATCAGCGACTTCAACTACCAAAGCGCTGGTCAGCTCGTCCCAGTCGGCATCGATGCATATGCGACCCTGCGGGGTGTAAGCCACTGCAATCAAGACCAGGTTGCAGACGATTTGTTCGAATCGCACTCGGTCGCCCGACACCTGGGCAGGCAATCGGCTGCTGCATGCCAGAAGGATCAGAAGCCGCTTGTCCGCAGCGGCCGGGCGGCAAAGGTCGGCGATGTCGGCCAAGCTCGCAGCCGGGCTAAACGGTGCTACGACGAGCATGATCCGTCCTGCATCTGCCCTGGCGGCTTCGAGGATGTCAGTCACGACAGTGGTTAAAGTCCGGCCAGCCCGCAGTCCCAGGCCGATGAGACGAACCTGTTCCAGCGAGACAGAACAGCGCTCCAGCGTCTGCAGGACTGCGAGGCGTTCTATGGGGCTGAAGGGATGCCCACAGGCATTGTCGTCGATCAGCTGGGAACTTTCGCCGCAGCGTCCCCAAGGCGTGACCTCATGTCTTCATGACGACCCCGATCGCCCTGTTGCGCTTCTACTCTTTGATACGAGCAGGCCCCAGAGCATGATCGCTTCAGGTAGAGAAGCGATTATGCTCTAGTTTGTTGATTAAGAACGCGGAACCTCGTTTCAGGTCCAAGCAACCTGAAACGATACCGCTCTAGCAGAACCGCCAGCATGGCTCGCGATCATGGATCGGACTGGCTTGAAGTCGCTCCCCGCTTTGGCTCGCCTGGCACTCGCCGCGGCGTGGACCTGGCCTGACGAGACCCTGGTGGCGACGGCTTCGGGACCCCAGGCCGGTGATGGACGGGTTCGGGTAAGTATTTTCCGAACCTGCTTCAGCCGGATGGGATGGCTGTAATCTCGTCTTACCGCGTATCCGAACGTGCCGATACACGTCGCATCGGCACGGGGCAGGAGCGCAGCCCATGCTCGATCTCGAACGTGCTCCCCCTCTCGACCGCCCCCAGGCGCCCACCCTAAGCCCGGGCCTAACGCAAAGTGAAGCGGCCCAGAAGCTCGGCTCGGTGGGCCCTAATTCCATGCCCGACACGAAGGACAGCCCGCTGCAAGGCGCGCTGGCGAAGTTATGGGCCCCGGTGCCGTGGATGCTCGAAGCCGCGATCGTGCTGCAGATCGCGCTCGGTGACTATATCGAGGCGGCGGTCATCGCCGGGCTGCTGGTGTTCAATGCCGGGCTCGGACTGTTCCAGGAGAGCCGGGCCCAAGCGACGCTTGCCGCCCTCAAGTCCCGTCTGGCGATGACCGCGTCTGTCCGGCGGGACAGCGTGTGGCGGACCGTGTCCGCAGCCGACCTCGTGCCCGGCGACATCGTCAAGCTATCGCTGGGCGGCGTGGTGGCTGCCGACGCGCGTCTCATAGATGGCGAGGTCCTTCTCGACCAATCCATGCTCACCGGCGAATCCGTCCCGATCGAGGCTGGCCCGGGGCAGGAAACCTACGCCGGCGCCCTGGTCCGCCGTGGCGAGGCCGTCGCGGAAGTGATGGCAACGGGCGTCCGCACCAGGTTCGGCCACACCGCCGAGCTGGTCCGCACGGCCCATGTCGTCAGCTCGCAGCAGAAGGCGGTGCTGCGCGTCGTCCGCAACCTTGCGGCATTCAGCGGCGTGGTCATCGTGGCGCTTGCGGCCTGCGCCTGGTTCCTGCACCTGCCGATCCGCGAGATCACGCCGTTGATCCTGACGGCCGTGCTGGCCTCCATCCCGGTGGCGCTGCCGGCAACCTTCACCCTTGCATCGGCTCTTGGCGCCCGGGCGCTGGCGAAGGTGGGCGTGTTGCCGACCCGCCTGTCCGCCGTCGACGAGGCAGCCACCATGGACGTGCTCTGCGCCGACAAGACCGGCACGCTCACCTGCAACGCGCTGACGGTCGCGTCCGTCCATGCATTTCCTGGGTTCGACGAGCCGCATGTCCTTAACCTCGCCGCACTTGCCAGTTCGGATGGAGGGCTGGACCCGGTTGATGCCGCCATTTTGACGGCGGCCCACGCCAAAGCCATCGGCGACGGGCCGAAGTTGGTGCGCTTCATCCCGTTCGACCCGGCGACGAAGATGTCCGCAGCCACGGTGACTGGGCCGGACGCGGGACGGATCGTGAAAGGCGCCTTCGCCGTCGTTGCCGCACTGGCCGCGCCCTCCCCCAACGCCGCCGTTGTTGCGGACGGGCTCGAAAAGAAGGGGCGCCGCGTGCTGGCTGTCGCGGCCGGGCCGGAGAGTGCCTTGAAGCTTGCCGGCCTGATCGCGCTGAGCGACCCCCCACGCACGGACTCGGCGGCGCTCGTGGCCGAGCTCAAGGGCCTGGGCGTGCGCACCGTCATGGTGACCGGCGATGCCCCTGGAACTGCCACCATCGTCGCCGCGGCAGTCGGCCTGACCGGCGCCATCTGTCCGCCCGGGCCAATCCCGGATCGAGTGCACGCCCATGCCTTCGCGGTGTTCGCGGGCGTGCTGCCAGAGGACAAGTTCAAGCTGGTGAAGACGTTCCAGGCGGCCGGGCACACGGTCGGCATGTGCGGCGACGGCGCCAACGACGCCCCGGCGCTGCGCCAGGCGCAGATCGGCATCGCCGTCTCGACCGCCACCGACGTTGCGAAGTCGGCCGCAGGAATGGTGCTGATCGAACCTGGCCTGGCCGGCATCGTCGCGGCGGTCAGGGAGGGGCGGATCACGTTCCAGCGCATCCTGACCTACACGCTGAATTCGATCATCAAGAAGATCGTCACCGTTCTGCTGCTGGTCGTGGGTCTGGTCATGACCGGGCACGCGATCCTGACGCCGTTGCTGATGGTGATCCTGCTGATCGCTGGGGATTTCCTGGCGATGTCGCTGACGACCGACAACGTGCGTCCGTCACCGGCGCCCAACGCCTGGCGGATCGGTGCGCTGACGATCGCCGGCACCATCATGGGCGTGTGTCTCCTTGCGTTCTGCGCCGGAGTGATGGCGTTTGGCCATTACACGCTGGCGCTAGGGCCGGACGCGCTGCGCACGCTGGTGTTCGTGGCGCTGGTATTCGGCAGTCAGGCGACGATCTACGCGATCCGGGAACGCAAGCATCTCTGGGACTCGCGTCCGAGCCTCTGGCTGTTTGCCTCATCGGTGGCCGACGTCCTGATCGCCGCCGTCCTGGCCACGGGCGGCTTCGCCATGGCGCCCCTGCCAGCCATGGTCGTGGCGGGTACGCTGGCCCTGGCGGCCGCCTTCGCGTTCGTGCTGGACGCGGTCAAGGTCCCGGTTTTCACCCGACTCGGCATCGCTTGAGCCCCTGACCGCTGAGCGGCATCCCGCTTGTCTCGTCACCGACCTGGGCGATTCAGCTCCGAGGATTGACGGATCACGAGCGTCGTACTCTTGTCGATGA
>JAYUCA010000529.1:0-1814 GCA_043740535.1 Rhodospirillales bacterium
TGCTGCAGGCGGAGCATCGCATACAGGACCAGGAAATGGACGGCGCTGAGCACGACCAGCGCGGCGGCATACGTGCGCCAGCCCATCGAGGTGGCCGGATCGACGCCGGCCAGCCGGTAGAACCCCCGCTCGACGGGGCCCAGCACGGGGGACAGCAACGTCCGCCCTCCCTGCAGGATGGCGGCGATGTAGTGCCCAAGCGGCACGGCCGTCCCGAACACGAGCGCCAGCACGAGCGCGATCTGCGCCCAGCCCAATGCGGTCATAGTAATGATTTCCTTAGATATCTGTCGGCGCGCATGCCCGGAATCCGGTTTAAAAATCCTCGGGACGCACCAGCGCCCACACGAGATAGATCAGCAGCCCGGCGGAAACGGCCGCCCCCAGGATCAGGTCGAACATGGCGCTAGATCCGGTCGCACAGCACGGCGTAGCCCGCCATCAGCAGGATACCGCCCGTGCCGAGCACGACGACGATGATATCGATCAAGATCAGGGTTCTCCGGTCATTCGAAAGCAGGGTATGGCCCCAGGGAGCGTAAATTCTCTGCATCGAAGAATGCTGCGGGGCATAAAGGATGCATAAAAGTGCAACGACGGGGCCTGTCCCCCGAAAATCCATATTTCGTTTTTATGCGGCGCCCGTCACCCTGCGCGCCCGCTCAGCAACAAAGGCAAGCCATGTCTCGGATTTTATCAGCGATTCTATTGTCCGCCGCGATCGCGTTGCCTGCCGCCGCGCAGGATGCGGGGGTTCGCGTGGACCCGACGCCGCCCCCGGCGCCGGCGCCTGACAAAAGCGGCTACACCTTGTTCAACCCGACCCCGGCCGCGGCCCTGCGCGGCTTCAATTCGGACCGGCCGACCAAGAGCAACTCGCCCGTCACGGTGGACGCCGGGCACTTCCAGTACGAGACGGACCTGTTCAGCTACACGCATTCGAACGCCGGCGGCGTGTCGTCGCGCCTGTACACGATCCTGGACCCGGTGCTGAAGGTGGGGCTGACCGACCGGGTGGACCTGGAGCTGCAGTTCAACGGCTACAACTGGTTCAACACCCGCGTGCCCGGCGGGCCGAAGATTTCAAGCGGCAGCGGCGCCGGCGACCTGGTGGTGCGGGTCAAGATCAACCTGTTCGGCAACGAGGGCGGGGCCGCGATGGCGCTGATCCCCTACGTGAAGGCCCCGACCGCATCCCGCAACATCGGCAACGGACAAACCGAGGGCGGCGTGATCGCCCCGCTCAGCGTGCCGCTGCCGTGGGATTTCACGCTGGTGGTGATGCCGGAGGTGGACGTGCTGAAGAACGCCAACGATAACGGCAGGCACTTCAATTTCAGCCAGTTGATCGGCATCTCCCACCCGATCGGGCCGAAGGTGACGGTCTACGGAGAGCTGTATTCCGCCCTGGGAACGGACAAGCGCACGCCTGCGGTCTATACGCTGGACGGCGCCGTGTCGTATGCGCTGACGGACACGGTGCAGCTGGATGCCGGCGTGAATGTCGGCCTGAACAGGAACGCGCCGAACCTGCAGGTTTACACCGGGGTTTCGCAACGTTTCTGAGACATGGAGCGGGTGGAGGGAATCGAACCCTCGTATGCAGCTTGGGAAGCTGCCGTTCTACCATTGAACTACACCCGCGCCGGATGCCCATCTGTTATACGGTTCCGGCGTTGACCGCGCAACGCCCCCCGCCTACACAGGTCTTGTCGCCTGGTGGCGGCCCTCGTGATTTGTCCGGCCGGATTGCGGCGAGGTAAAAGAAGCGCGCTAAAGAGGCCTGCGGTTTCCCGGTCGAAAGCCGGGCGCCG
>JAYUCA010000530.1:0-10419 GCA_043740535.1 Rhodospirillales bacterium
TTTCTTTGGAGCCGGCAGTTCGGTCTGAAGCTTGTCGACGCGCATGAACATGATCGTGGCCCTTCTGTGAGCAGGGTTTACGGAGATGCCCGGCAAGAGTTGCTGCGTTCCTTGGCCCACATCGAAATGTGTCTGGCCGCGGCTGAGATAAGCCGGTCGCACGTTGATTTCCTGGCCTGCCCCGTGAAGGCGGCGGCGGCGTTGCTGATCGTGCTGGGCGCCGCGGCCCTGGATGCTGCAGCCGCCACGGCGCTGACCCATCGCCAGCAGCGTTCGCTGCGCACCGCCCGCCGCACCCGCGTCAACGGCGCAGCGCGCCTTGCGGGCTGACCGGCCGGCCTGCAGCACTGCCATCGATAACGCTGTAACCCCCATCGGTCTGAGCACCCGTGCGGTCTACGCCGCGCCCGCGCATGCCTCGCACAGGCCCTCGGCCTCCACCGTCACGCCGGAGATCTGGAAGCCGCGGCGGCCGGCCGCCTGCTCCAGCGCGTCGCGGACGCTCTCGTCCTCCAGCTCAGCCACCGTGCCGCACTTGCCGCAGATCAGGAACTGCGCCGCGTGGCCGTGGTGGTCGTGCACCGGGCAGCCGACGAAGGCCGACAGGCGTTCCACGCGGTGGATCAGGCCGTGCTCCATCAGGAAATCGAGCGCGCGGTAGATAGTGGGCGGCGCCGCGCCCCGGCGCTGGCTGCGCAGCCGGTCCAGCAGGTCATAGGCGCCGACGGGCCGCCCCGCCTCCAGCACCAGCGACAGCACCTGGCGCCGCAGCTCGGTCAGCTTCGTGCCGCGGCGTTCGCACAGGGCCGACGCCCGGTCCAACTGCAGGACAACCGCGGGCAAGGGTGAAAGGGGGTGGGGTTCGGCGGCCATCCATCCTATGTCTGGCAGTCCCTCCCCCGTTGCAAGGCCAGTCATGCCCGGCATCCTCGACGACATACGCTTCGACGCCGCCGGGCTGGTGGCCGCCGTCGCGCAGCAGCACGACACCGGCGAGGTGCTGATGCTCGCCTGGATGAACCGCGACGCCATCGAGGAAACGCTGGTTACCGGGCGCGTCTGCTACTGGAGCCGCAGCCGCAACGCGCTGTGGCGCAAGGGCGAGAGCAGCGGCCAGGTGCAGGCGCTGGTCGAGCTGCGGGTGGACTGCGACCAGGACGCGCTGCTGCTGCTGGTCGATCAGACCGGGGTCGCCTGCCACACGGGCCGCCGGACCTGCTTCTATCGGGCCGTGCGGGACGACGAGCTGGTCACCATCGCCGACCCGCTGATAACGCCGGAGGAGCTGTATGGCTGACCCGCTGCCGCTGACGGTCATCACCGGCTTCCTCGGCGCCGGCAAGTCCACCCTGCTGAACCATCTGCTGCGGCAGCCGGACATGGCCGGCACGGCGGTGCTGATCAACGAGTTCGGCGAGATCGGGCTCGATCACCTGCTGGTCGAGCGACTGGACGAGACGACGGTGCTGCTGAACGCCGGCTGCCTGTGCTGCACCGTGCGCGGCGACCTGGTGCGCGCGCTGAGGGACCTGCAGCCGCGGGTCGAGCAGGGCCTGGTCCGCCGCGTGGTGGTGGAGACGACGGGGCTCGCCGACCCGGCCCCCATCCTGCAGACGCTGATGGGCGACGCCTACGCCGCCACGCGCTACCGGCTCGATGGCGTCGTCGCGGTGGTGGATGCGGTGCACGCGATGGGCCAGCTCGACCGGCAGCCGGAAGCGGTGAAGCAGGTCGCGATCGCCGACCGGCTGGTGCTGACGAAGACCGACCTGGCTGATCCTGGCCCGCTGCGGGCGCGGCTGGCGGCGCTCAATCCCGCCGCACCCATCCTTGTCGCCGACCACGGCAGGCTGGATGCGGCGGCGCTGCTCGGGTCCGGCTTCGACCCGGCCAGCCGGACGGCCGATGTGCACGCCTGGTTGAACGTCGAGGCCTATGCGCATCACCATCATCACGACCCGAACCGCCACGACGCCAGCATCCGCGCCTTCTGCATGACGTTCGACCGGCCGCTGCACTGGCAGGGCGTGGGCACGTGGCTCGAGATGCTGATTGCGACCCAGGGCGACAAGCTGCTGCGGGTGAAGGGCATCCTGAACCTGGCAGGCCAGGATCGGCCGGTGGCGATCCACGGGGTGCAGCATCTGTTCCACCCGCCGGCGCTGCTGTCGGCCTGGCCCGTCGATGACCCCCGCACCAGCCGCATCGTGATGATCGTGCGCGACATGGATCCGGCCGTGATCGAGAGCGGGCTGCGCGCCTTCGAGGCGGCGGCCGGCCCGGACGGCGGTCAGATCGGCGCGTAGCCTGTCACGGCGGAGATGGGCGCCGTGCCGTAAAGATGCGGGAACGGCGCCATGCCTGGCTCGCTGGTCTCCCACCGGATATCCAGCCCCGCGGGGTCGATCCACAGCAGCAGCAGGCCCGTGCGGCCGGCGAAATGCTGGCCCAGCACGAAAGGCAGCTGTTCCGTGGCGCACAGATGCAGGAATGGCCTGGCGAACAGGCCGCCTGCCGCCTGAGCGGCTGCCCAGTCTGCCGGGGTGGTCACGTGCAGCAGCGTCGTATCCACTCCAAATCACCTCTTACACCAAGAGCCAGAAGCCCCGACTCCTCCAAAACCGGAGGGTGGAATACGGCGTCGTATTCCACCACCCTACACCGCGAATGGGGACCAAAGAACGTTCCAGCCTGGATGCCGGCGTCACTGGTCAAGACTCTGGGAACTTGGAATTCGCCGGTGTTGCGCCTGCCGCAAGCGGACCCTATGCAGCCCGGCATGACGCTTGGCAACCGATGCACCCCGTACCCGGGCCGCTGATCTACCTGGTCGCCGGGGAGGCCAGCGGCGACGTGCTGGGCGCGCGGCTGATGGCCGCCATCCGCGCGATGCGCCCGGGTGCGACGTTCGCCGGGGTCGGCGGCGCGCGCATGGCCGAACAGGGGCTGAACAGCCTGTTCCCGCTGTCCGACCTGGCCGTGATGGGACTGGTGGAGGTGCTCCCGCGCATCCGCCTGCTCAGCCGACGCCTGAAGCAGGTCGATGCCGACATCGCCCGGCTGCGGCCGGACGTGCTGGTGACGATCGACAGCCCCGGGTTCACCCACCGTGTGCTCAAATCCGCCGGGGCGCGCGGCATCCGGCGCGTGCACTACGTCGCCCCGCAGGTCTGGGCCTGGCGGGAGAACCGGGTGAAGCACTTCCCGGGTTTGTGGGACAAGCTGCTGTGCCTGCTGCCGTTCGAGCCCGCCTGGTTCGCGGCCCGCGGGCTGGAGGGCATCTTCGTCGGCCACCCCGTGCTGGAAAGCGGCGCCGACCAGGGCGACGCCGCCCGCTTCCGCCGCACGCACGGGATTGCTCCGGGCCAGCCGGTCCTGATCCTGATGCCGGGCAGCCGCCGGTCCGAGGCGCCCCGCCTGCTGCCGGTGTTCGGGCAGACGCTCGAGATCCTGGCCCGCGAGGCGCCGGGGCTGCGAACCGTGCTGCCGGTGTCGGCGGTGGTGCAGGAAACGGTGCAGCGTGCCGCCGCATCGTGGCCTGGGCCGCCCATCGTCGTCGGCTCGCTGCAGGACAAGCACGACGCGTATGCCGCCGCACGGGACGGGATGGGCGTGGCATTGACGAAGTCCGGCACGTCGACGCTGGAGCTGGCGCTGGCAGGCGTGCCGATGGCGGTGACCTACCGCGTCAACCCCATCAGCGCCGCGCTGGCCCGGCGCCTGATCCGGGTGCCGCACGTCGCCATGGTCAACCTGCTGGCCGGCCGGCTGCTGGTCCCGGAGCTGCTGCAGGGGGACTGCAACCCCCGGGCGCTGGCCGACACCGTATTGCGGCTGCTGCGCGACCCGGCGGCCAGGGCTGCGCAACAGGCGGGGTTCGCCCAGGTCATAGGCCAGCTCCGCCCGCCCGGCGGCACGCCGTCGGCGGCGGCGGCGCGGGAGGTTTTGGCGCTTTGCCCGTGAACGGGGGTGCGGCCCTTGTCTCGGCCGCGGCGCGGAACACCTATGTCTCAACGACTGAGGTGAGCCTCGCGATGCAGGACAACACGACCACGACGACACCCCGCGTCATCCTGGAGGACAAGGTCGAGCGGCCGCGGCTGCACAAGGTGATCCTGGTCAACGACGACTTCACGCCGCGGGAGTTCGTGACCATGGTGCTGAAGGCGGAGTTCCGGATGGGCGAGGAGCAGGCGCGGCGGGTGATGATCACGGCGCATCAGCGCGGGGTCTGCGTCGTCGCTGTCTTCCCGAAGGACGTGGCGGAGGAGAAGGCGACCAACGCGACCGACGCTGGCCGCAAGCAGGGGTATCCGCTGCTGTTCACGACGGAGCCGGAAGAGTAGGGCTGAATCCAGGCGTCACGACCACGAGACCCCCAAGTCAAGGAAGGCTCGGGGATGACGTATCGCCAAGGTAATTGGTGTCGAAAAGCGCTGCTACCGGTAGTCGTGCCAGGCCGTGGTGAAGGGCTTTCGCAGGTATGTCGCCCACAAATAGTTCGCGCTGTAGCGGATTACCGTCATCACCACCCCGTCGCCGCGCAGCCGCCGCCCCGATGACTTGGCCCGCAGCGCGAAGGTGAAGGTCACGTTGCCGATCCGGCTCATGCGGCGAGCGATGTCGGTGTCCTCGCCGTAGAACTGGAAATTGTCGCTGAACCCGCCGATCCGCTCCAGCGCCTCCCGCTGGACCACGAAGTTGCCGCCCTGCACCATGCTGCCGACGCCCAGCACGTGCTTGTTGAAGGCGTAGGTCGCGTAGCCCATCAGGTAGAACACCCAGGCCGCCACGCGGATGTGCAGGCCGACGTCGTGGTAGTCGTAGGGGCCGCTCAGCGCCACCAGCGTCGGGTCCCGGGCGAAGGCGCGCTGCACCCGGTCGATCCAGAACGGCGGGATCAGGGTGTCTGCGTCGATATTGGCGATCAGCACGCCGCGCGCCGCCTCGAAGCCCGCCCGGCGCGCCGCGACCAGGCCCTTCACCGGTTCGTGCACCAGCAGCACGCCTGGCGCCGCGGCGGCGACGTCTGCCGTGTTGTCGGTGCTGGCGTTGTTGACGACGATCACGTCGGCAGCGCAGCCGCTGCGCCGGATTTCCGCCCGGATCGCCGCGAGACACGCTGGCAGCAGCAGCTCCTCGTTATAGGCGGGCACGACGAAGCTGATGGTCGGGCGAGCGGACATGGGCGGCGAGCCTCGATTCGGGTCTGCCGCCAGGGCTGACGTCAAAGCCCAAGTCCGTCCAGCGACAGTTTGGCGTCAGCTGCGTGCGATACCGAGCAGCCCGGGGAGCGCCAGCTGAGCAATCAGCCGCACCTGCGCCACATGACCTTCGTTGTAGTGCCCGGCCCGGTGCAGCAGGTTGAGCGTGCCCAGCGTCTGTCCCGCCCAGCGCACCGGCATGTTCAGCACCGATTCGCAGCCCAGCGACCAGATCAACGCGTGGTCGAAGAACACTTCGGCGATGTCCGCCCTGGTGTAGCCGATATAGGGCAGCCCCTCGTCGAACAGCCGGCGCGACCAGGCGGTGTCGGTGATCGGCTTGCAGCCGCCCACCGGGTATTCCACGGGCATGTTGGTGTAGAACCGCTCGTTCTGCTTCAGGGCCGCGTGGCGCACCAGGATCGTGAACAGGATCGTGCCCGGCGTTTCCGCCAGCGCCCGGTCGATCGCACGGAACGTCGCCCCGGGCTGGTCGTCTGCGGCCTGCGCCGCGATGATCGAGTCCATGCCGCCCATCTGGTCCCCCTGGTTTGCCGGGGCTAGCATGCAGCCGAGACAGGAGAACCGCCATGCCCTACGCACCGCCCGAACACATGACCCAACACTGGCAGGTCACGAAGCCGGCGGCATCCGGCTCGCGGGGGATGGTCGTGTCCCAGTCGCGGGATGCGGCGTTGACCGGGGTTGCCATCCTGGATGGCGGCGGCAACGCGATCGACGCCGCGGTGGGCACGGCGCTGGCGCTGGCCGCGGTGGAGCCGTGGAACTCCGGACTGGGCGGCATCGGCTTCGCGCTGGTGCATCGCGCCGGCCAGGCCCGGGCGGAGGTAGTGGATTTCGGCCCGCGTGCGCCGGCCCGCCTGCACCCGCATTTGTTCAGGCTGACCGGGCGCATCGCCAAGGACCTGTTCGCCTGGCCCGAGGTGGAGGGTGACGCCAACGTGCACGGCCCGCTGTCCTTCGCGATCCCGTCCGCGACCGCGGGCTATGCCCACATGCACGGCCGCTGGGGCAAGATGCCGCTGCGGGAGGTGATGGAACCGGCCCGCGCGCTGGCCGGCCGGGGCCTGCCGCAGGACTGGTTCACGACGCTGAAGATCGCCAATTCCGCGGCGATCCTGCGCAAATACGACGAATCCGCCCGCATCTACCTGCCGGGCGGCCTGCCGCCCGTCGCCCCCTATCAGGGCCGCCCCGGCTATTTCCCGCTGGGCAAGCTGGCGGACACGCTGGACCACCTGGCCCACGCCGGGCTGCGGGACTTCTACGAGGGCGACGTCGCGCGCAGCATCGCCGCCGACGCGCAGGCCCTGGGCGGCGTGCTGGACGCCGACGACCTGCGCCGCTGCGAGGCCAGGATCGGCCCTTGCATGGAGGTCCCGTTCGCCGGCGGCACGTTGCAGTTGGCAGGCGGGCTGACGGCGGCGCCCACGATGGCGCGCGCGCTGGAACTGATCCCGCATTGGCCGGAACAGCCCGACGCCGCCTGGTTCGCCGCCCTGGCGCAGGCGCTCCGCACCGCCTATGCCGAGCGCCTGGCCGGCCTGGGCGACGCCGAGCCGAAGGCCGCCGAGAGCTGCACGACGCACCTGACGGTGTGCGATGCGGAGGGTACGATGGTCTCCATGACGACGACGCTGCTGTCGTCGATGGGCAGCCGCGTGGTGCTGCCGGGCTCGGGCGTGCTGATGAACAACGGGGTGATGTGGTTCGACCCGCGGCCGGGGCAGCCGAACTCGGTCGGGCCGGGCAAGCGCCCGCTGACGAACATGCTGCCGGTCATTTTGCGTGACGGCGACCGGCCGGTGCTGGCGGGCGGCGCGTCGGGCGGGCGGCGGATCCTGGCTGCGGTGACGCAGATGGTCGCCTTCGTCGGCGCGTTCGGGATGGCGCCGGGCGCTGCCGCCCACCACCCCAGGATCGACGTCAGCGACGCCGACACGGTGCACGCGGACCAGCGCCTGCCGGCCGACGTGCTGGCGGCCCTGCATGCGCAAGGCCCGGTGGAGGAGGTCGAGCACGGCACCGTCCCCGTCAACTTCGCCTGTCCCAACCTGATCCAGATCAAGGACGGGACGCGCACCGGCATCAGCGACGCGATGTCGCCGTGGTCGGCCGCGGTGGCGCAGGCGTGACGTTGCGCGCCATGCACCTGACCGCCATCGGCCGCATCCGCACGCCGTTCGCCACCATCGCCGAGTGCCCGCGCAACGGGCGGCAGATCCAGCCGCCGCCCGACTGCATTGTGGAGGTCGACGACGCCTATCACGAGGGGCTGGCCAGCCTGGACGGGTTCTCCCACCTGATCCTGCTGTACTGGCTGGGGCCGCAGACCAGCGCACTGACGTTCAGGCCGCCCTTCGACGACCAGCCGCGCGGCGTCTTCGCCACCCGCGCGCCGTTCCGGCCGAACCCGATCGGGATGTCCGTCGTCAGCCTGCATGGCGTCGCTGCGGGGCGCCTGACCGTCCGCAACCTGGACTGCATGGACGGCACGCCGCTGCTGGACATCAAGCCGTATCTGCCCAGCACGGACGCGGAGCCGGGCGCCACGATGGGATGGCTGGCCCCGCACCGCACCACGGTCCCGGCATGACGGACCTCGCGCAGCTGTCCGCCGAGGCGCTGCTGACATTGTACCGCCGCGGCGCCGCCACCCCGGTTGATGCGCTGCAGGCCGTCACGGAGCGCATCGCGCGCCTCAACCCCGCCTGCAACGCCTTCGCCGTGCTGAACCCGCGGGCGCTGGCCGCGGCCGGTGAAAGCGCGCAGCGGTGGCGCGCCGGGCGTCCGATCGGGGCGTTGGACGGCGTGCCGTGCACGGTCAAGGACCTGATCGACATCGCCGGGTTCCCGACGCGGCGCGGCAGCAGGACCACCTCCGCGGAGCCTGCGGATCAGGATGCCCCCCTCGTCGTGGGGCTGAAATCGGCCGGCGCCGTGATCGTCGGCAAGACGACCACCACCGAGTTCGGCTGGAAATCGCCCGGCGACTGCCCGCTGCACGGCATCACGCGCAACCCCTGGAACCCGGCCTATAGCACCGGCGGCTCCTCCTCGGGCGCCGGGGCGGCGGCGGCGGCGGGGTTCGGGCCGCTGCATGTCGGCACGGATGCGGGCGGCAGCGTGCGCATCCCGGCGGCCTGGTGCGGCGTGGTGGGGTTGAAGCCCAGCTTCGGGCGCGTGCCGCAATGGCCGCTGGGGGCCTTCGCCCCGGTGGCCGTCGCCGGGCCGATGACGCGCACGGTGCGGGACGCGGCCCTGATGCTCGGCGCGATGGCGCGGCATGACTGGCGCGATCCGTACAGCCTGCCGGATGCGGGGCGCGACTGGCTCGACGGCATCGAGGCGGGCGTTGGTGGCATGCGCGTCGCCGTGCTCCGCACCCCCGGGTTCGATGCCCCGGTGGATGCGGACGGGGTCGCGGCGGTGGAGCAGGCGGCGCAGATCCTGGCCGATGCGGGTGCGGAACTGGAAGAGGTCGATGCCGGCCTGCCGGACACCGGCGCGCTGTTCGTGACGTTGTGGAGCGCGGCGCTGCGCCTGGTGGTGTCCGCCACGCCCGAGGATCGCCGCCCCTGGCTGGATGCCGGGCTGATGGCGCTGGCCGCGGCGCCGGACCCGCCGGGGACCGCGATGCTGCAGGCCGCCGCGCAGCAGGTGCAGACGGCGCACGCCATGGCGAAGCTGCACCAGGCCTACGACCTGGTGCTGTGCCCCTGCGTGCCCGGCCCGCCGCCGCTGGCCGACGCGCCGACCGTCGATCCCGTGCATGCGCTGCTGCACCGCTGGGCGCCGTGGACCTTCGCGTTCAACCTCAGCCGCCAGCCGGCGATCAGCGTGCCGCTGGGCCGGTCCGCATTGGGCTTGCCGCGCAGCGTGCAGATTGCCGCCGCACTCTACCGCGACGACCTGGTGCTGCGCGCCGCCCGCGTGCTGGAACACGCCGTGCCGATTCCCCTCGCCGGAGACCCCGCATGAACATCGACGCCCCCGAAACCGCCATCGCCAGCTGGCTCGCAACCCAGCAGGGCGCCATGATCGACCTGCTGCGGGAGATGGTGGACATCGACAGCGGCAGCTACGACAAGCCCGGCATCGACGCGGTGGGGGCCGTGGCCGAACGCTTCCTGGCCGCGCACGGCATCCCGGTCGCGCGGCTGCCGCAGTCCCTGCACGGCGATTGCCTGCGGGCGGCCGTGCCGTGGGACGGGCCTGCGGGCAACGCGGGCGGCAACATCGTGCTGATGGGCCACCGCGACACCGTGTTCCCCCTGGGCGAGGCCGCGCGCCGGCCCTTCACCATCACCGACGGCGTCGCGAGCGGCCCCGGGGTCGCCGACATGAAGGCCGGGCTGGTGATGAACTGCTTCGTGCTCGCCGCCTTCGCGAAGTTCGGCGGCAGCCCGGCGCCGCTGGTCGGCCTGTTCACCGGCGACGAGGAGATCGGATCGCCCGAGGGCCGACCGGTCATCGAGGCGGAGGCGCGGGGCGCGCGCGTGGTGTTCAACAGCGAACCGGGCCGGGCCAGCGGCAACGTGGTGACGGGGCGCAAGGGCGGCGTGTTCATGTTGATGCGCGTCACCGGCAAGGCCGCGCACTCCGGCGGCAACTTCCAGGAGGGCATCAGCGCCATCGAGGAGCTGGCACGGAAGATCATCGCCATCCATGCTCTGACGGACCTCGATCGCGGCATCACGCTCAATGTCGGGCTGATCGGCGGCGGCCAGAGCGTCAACACCGTCGCCCCCTGGGCCGAGGGGCAGATCGACCTGCGCTATGTGGAGCCCGTCGACCGCGACGACGTCATGGCGAAGATCGGCGGCATCATCGAGCGGAGCCACGTGCCGGGCACCAAGGCCGAGCTGGTCATCAAGGGCGAGTTCCTGCCGATGGTGCAGAGCGCGGCCGCCAAACGCCTGTTCGAGCTGTATGTCGAGGGCGCCGCGGCCAGCGGCCTTACGGTCGGCGGCGAGTTCACCGGCGGCTGCGCGGACAGCGGCTTCACGGCCGGCATCGGCATCCCGACCATCTGCGCCGTCGGCCCCGTGGGCGGCAAGGCGCACAGCCCCGAGGAGTTCCTGATGATCGACAGCATGGTTCCCCGTGCGCAAGCCTGCGCGCGGGCGATCCTGCGGCTTGACAGCGCCGGGCTGTGATCGCCGCCGCGACGGGTCTGGCGTTGGCCGGTCTT
>JAYUCA010000531.1:0-1607 GCA_043740535.1 Rhodospirillales bacterium
TCGGCATCGATGGCGCGTTGTCCGGACGGGTTGCCGGGCGCGGGCCGGACCTGTCGGCGCTGATGCCGGCGCCGGCGTTGCCGTGGCGCGGCGACGGGCGGCTGACCGCGGCGGCGGGCCTGGTGGTGGCGGACGAGCTGGCGCTGGAAATCGGCGGCGCCCCCGCCCGCGGCGCGGTCGCGCTGCGCGTGCTGCCGGCGGTGCGGCTGGACCTGGCGATCACCGCGGGACGGCTGGACCTGGACGCCTGGTTGCCGGCGCTGCTCGGGCGCAACACCGGGTCGTTGCGCGCCGGCATCCCGACCGGGATCGACCTGTCGGCGGAGGCGGCGACCCTGGCGGGCGGCACGTTGCGGCGGCTGCGGGCCGCGATCGACGTCGGTCGCGGGCCGATCCGTCTGCGCGACGTGACGGCGGTGCTGCCGGGCGAGGCGCTGCTCTCGATGGCCGGGCAGGTGGACACGGAGCCGCAGACGCGGTTCGACGGCACGGTGCGCCTGGCTGCGCCCGACCTGCGCGGCACGCTGCGCTGGTTGCAGGCGCTGCTGCCGGCGTGGGTGGCGGCGCTGCCGCCCGGCGTGCTGCGGACGGCCGACCTGTCGGCGCGGGTGACGGCGGATGCCGGCCAGGCCGCGGTGGCGGAGCTGCGCGGCGCCATCGATGGCGCGCCGGTGAGCGGCGGCGCATCCGTGCGGCTGGGGGTGCGGCCAACGGTCACGGCCGCGCTGGCGCTGGACCGGCTGGCCGTCGGCGCGTTCGTCACGGACCCCGGCGCGCTGCTGTCGCCCGAGGCGTGGCAGGCCGGCATCGCAGCGCTGAGGTCCGTCGATGCCGAGCTGAAGCTGCAGGTCAAGCAGGCCGACTGGGCCGGCGTTCCGTTGGGCGCCGTCGCCATCGAGCTGCAAAGCGAGGCGACAAGGGTGGCGCTGCGGCGGCTGGAGGCGCAGCCGCTGGGTGCGCGGCTGTCGGTTTCGGGCCTGCTGGGCGACCCCGGCAAGCTGACGGACGGCCGGTTCGAGTTGGTGGCGGCGGATTTGGCGGCGCTGCGGCCCCTGCTGGATGAACTGGAGCCGGCCTCCATCGCCGCCGTGGCGCCGCTGTTGCGCGGACCGGGTTCGCTGGTGGTGCAGGCCGGGGGCGCCGCGGAGGCGCTGACCGGCCGGGTGACGCTGGAGCTGGGCGACCTGCGGATGGAGGCGCAGCCGACGGTGAACCTGCCGGCGCGGCGCTGGGCGGGGGCGTTGACGTTGCATCATCCGGGCGCGCCGCGGCTGCTGGAGACGCTCGGGCTGGGCGGGGCCGCGGCCTGGCTCGGCGATGGCTCGCTCTCGCTGGTGGGCCAGATGGCGGCAGCGCCGGGACGGATCGACCTGGACGGGGCCACGCTGGCGGCGGGCGCGCTGCGGGCCACGGGCAAGCTGACGATCGACGGGCGGCGCATCTCAGGCCAGGTCGCCGCCGAGACGCTGCCGCTGCCCTTGATCTACCCACGCTCGCCCGACCCGTTGCCGGTGGCGTGGTTGCGGCCGTGGCAGGGGACGCTGCGGCTGGATGCGGCGCAGGTCCTGGTCGGTCTGACGTCGGTGCTGCAAGATCTGTCGACGGAG
>JAYUCA010000532.1:0-5454 GCA_043740535.1 Rhodospirillales bacterium
GCTCATCGGCGTAGGGTCCAGCATGTTCAGGAAGCGAATCGACATCCAGATTCTAGCCGCATCTGCCGCGCCGCGTTAAGTCCGACAGGCTGCTAGATGGCGACAGCCCCCTGCCGGGCGATCTTCTCCTGGTGTCCGGACTCCACCAGCGGCCAGACCATGTATTCCGCCGGCACTGCCTCGGCCCATTCGGTGATGTAGCGGTGCAGCGTCTCGTGGTCGGGCACGTCGAACACCACCATGCAACCGCGGCCGGTCTTGACGTAGCAATTCCGGGCGGCCCCGCTTGCCTGCAACGGGCCCAGCCAGTCCCAGAAGCGGGCCTGGTTCCCACGCACTTCAGAGGGGCGTTCAGGGCGGGGCGTGCTCATGACCATGAAAAGCATGGAGATCCTCCGGTTGTTGTTTCTGCGGGCAACGGACCACTGTCGCGTGGCCGGGGCCAATCATTTGCCGGGGCGGTCCCATCACCTGCCGTTATGGCGCGGTGCTCACTTGGGATTTGACCGCAGGGGGTGCAGTGGCGAGGTTCGGTGGAATGGCAAAAGAGCCGAGGTCGATGGAAACGTTCGATTACGTGGTGGTGGGTGGCGGCTCGGCCGGGTGCGTGATTGCGAACCGGCTGGTGCAGGCCGGGGCGTCGGTCTGCGTGCTGGAGGCGGGGCCGGTGGACCGGAACCCATTCATCCACATGCCGGCCGGTTTCGTGAAGACGCTGTTCAATCCGGCGATCACCTGGCAGTTCGAGGCCGAGCCTTCCGAGTGGACCGGCGGGCGGCGAATTTCGACCACCCAGGGGCGGACGTTGGGCGGGTCGTCCTCGGTCAACGGCATGGTGTTCGTGCGCGGGCAATCCGACGATTACGACGTGTGGGCCCAGCGGGGTAACCGCGGGTGGAGCTATGCCAGCGTGCTGCCGTATTTCCGCCGGATCGAGCGGCGGATCTCCGAGGATGCGGACGAGACCTATCGCGGGCGGGAGGGGAACCTGCCGGTGACCGACGTGGATTGGTCGCACCCGCTGACGGAGGCGTTCATCGAAGGTGCGCAGAGCCTCGGTTACCCGCGCAACCCCGACTATAATGGGGCGACGCAGGACGGCGTCGGGTATTACCAGCGGGTGATCTACCGCACCCGGCGGATCAGTTCGGCGCGGGCCTACCTGCATCCGCTGATGGGGCGGGCGAACCTGCATGTGATCACCGCGGCGCAGGCGAGCGCCATCCGGTTCGAGGGGCGGCGGGCGGTGGGGGTCGAGTTCCGGCGCGAGGGCGACCCGACGATCCGGACGATCCGTGTCAACAAGGAGGTCATCGTCTCGGCGGGGGCAGCGAACAGCCCGAAGCTGTTGCAGCTATCAGGCGTGGCAGACCCGGCGCTGCTGGCGCGCCATGGCATTGCGGTGGTGCATGCGCTGCCAGGCGTGGGCGAGAACCTGAGCGACCATTACAGCCCGCGCATCGTGGTTCGGGCGAAGAACGTGCAGACGATCAACGCGATGGTGCGGGGCCCGCGGCTGGCCCTGCAGTTGCTGCGCTGGGCGGCACGCAAGCCGAGCGTGCTGAGCCTGAGTGCCGCGATCGTCTACGCGTTTGGCCGGTCCGAGCCCGCGCTGCATGCACCCGACTACACGGTGATCTTCACGCCAGCGAGCTACAAGGAAGGCAAGCTGGGCAGTCTCGACAATTATCCCGGCATGACCTGTGGGGCCTGGCAGATGCGGCCAGAGAGCACGGGGTATGTGCGGATCAGGTCCGGCCGGGCGGAGGACGCGCCCGAGATCCAGCCCAACTACCTTAGTGCCGAGAAGGATCGGGTGGTACTGTTGCGGGCGATCCGGGCAGCGCGGGCGATCCTGGGGACACCGGCCCTGGCGCCGTATTACGACCTGGAGATGGTGCCGGGCGCGGCGCAGGTCAGCGACGACGAGCTACTGGCCTTCGCACGCGCCTACGGCTCCAGCACCTATCATCTGTGCGGCGCCTGCCGGATGGGTCCGGCGACGGACCGGACGGCGGTGGTGGACGACCAGCTGCGGGTCCATGGGTTGGAGGGGCTGCGCGTCGCGGACTCGTCGATCATGCCGGCCATCGTGTCAGCCAACACCTACGCCACGACGTTGATGATCGGGGAGAAGGCAGCCGACATGGTGCTGGGCCAACCGGCCCCGATGCAGGCGGACCTGGCCCGAAGCGCGTATGAGCCCGTCTGAGGATGGACCGCAACGGCCGTCCGGGGTGGCGTCCCTGTGCTCTGGCTCAAAAGGCCTGAATGGCCGCCCTGGCGCGCTGCCCGGGACGCCAAGACAGCCGATTTCCGGCACGGCATGCCGACACAGACTTCAAGGAAAGCGGGAGAACACCGTCATGACCCTCCACCGCCGTTCGCTGCTGCAACTGGCCAGCGGCGCCGTGTTGGCGCCCTCCATCGCGCGGGCGGAGCCGAAGCAGATCCGCATGGGCATCCAGTACGGCGTCACATATCTGCCGATGGCGGTGATGCAGCACGAAGGCCTGATCGAGAAGCATGCGAAGGCGGCCGGTCTGGGCGAGATTCAGGCCGTCTGGACGCGCTCGGCTGGTGGGAACGTCCTCAATGACGCGCTGCTGGCCGGTCAGCTGGACTGCTGCGCGACGGGGTTTCCGTCGTTCCTGATCCTGTGGGCGAAGGGGCGGGGCAAGCTCGCCATCAAGGGGCTTGCCTCCTACGGCAACACACCGTTGCTGCTGCTGACCCGCAATCCGGCGGTGAAGACGATCGCGGATTTCAGCGACGCCGACCGCATTACCGTGCCGGCCGTGAAAAGCTCGATCCAGGCCATGCTGCTGCAGATGGCGGCGGACAGACTATGGGGCCAGTTCGATCGGCTGGACAGGCTGACGCTGTCCCGCTCCCATCCGGACGCCATCACGGCGCTGCTGGCGGGTGCGACCGAGATCGACTCCGCGTTCAGTGCGCCGCCATACCAGTATCAGGCGCTGGAGCGGCCTGGCATCCACGTCGTGACGAGCTCGGACGACATCTTCGGCGGCCCGTTGTCGAACGGGCTGCTGTATATGACCGAGGTGTTCCACGATGCGAACCGGCCCGCGGTCGGCGCGGTGAACAGCGCCCTGAGGGAGGCGCTGGAGCTGGTCGAGCACGACCCGGCTGCGGCGTCACGGATGTATATCGAGACGACCGGCGAGAAGATCGATCCTGCCTTGGCGCTGAAGACCATCACGGCGCCGGGCACGAAGTTCGAAGCCACGCCCCGCGGCACGATGAGGTTCGCTGCGTTCATGCATCGAACCGGGGCGATCGCCAAGGCAACCGGCTCATGGCGAGACTTCTATTTCGACGAGGCACATGATCTGGCGGGCTCATGAAGGCGCTTGGGACAGTGACGTCATCGGCCAGACTTTGGCGCGGACAGGATGAACCGAACGAGGCCAACAGCAGATGGGTGGTCACCGACCGGCAGGCGGTCTTGAGCCCTGGTATCGGGTGGAGGGCGGAAGGCGGTTACGTGACCGCGCTGCGGAGACGGTCGGCCACATGAGTTACGGGGCGGGTAAGAGCCCGGACCCGCCTAACGTGTCAGATTGACACCATCGGTCAACCCCCGCACTGTCTTTGCAACCAATACTAAATGCCGGTCGGCGACTCAATTATTTGAGAATAGACCGAAGGTGGGGCACATTCTATGAACGATCTCTTGTTAGGGCAGCTCGAAAGCGAAAAATCGGGACAGTCGTTCCTCTGGGTGGAGAAATGGCTTGCCGGCTTCGAGGACGCATTGCTGTCCCTCGATGCCGAGCGTATCGCCGAGTGCTTTCATGAGGACTGTCATTGGCGCGACATCCTTGCCTTTTCGTGGAAGTTCACTTCTGCTGCTGGTCGTAACCATGTAGCGGCTGAGCTTAAATCGGCGCAGGAGCGCACGCGCGCACGCAGCTTCATCATCCCGTCCGGCCACAGGGCGCCGCGCGAGGTGACGCGGCTCGGAATTGCCAGCATTGAGGCGATCTTCGCGTTCGAGACGGTCGATGGAGCTTGCACTGGCCTCGTCCGCCTGGCGCCGGACAAGGCCGGCGTCATGCGGGCTTGGCTCGTGTCCACCACGCTGCAGTCTCTGCGCGGCCACGAGGAGAAGCTGGGAGCAAACCGGCCAAGCGGCGCGGCCTACTCGCGTAATTTCGGCGGCGACAACTGGGCGGACATGCGCCGAAAGGCGGTGGCTTACGCGGATCGCGAGCCTGCGGCCATGGTGATCGGCGGCGCCCAGGCGGGGCTATCCATCGCGGCGCGCCTCAATCAACTCGGGGTCGACACACTCGTCGTCGAGCGGTGGCCGCGCATCGGCGACAGCTGGCGGCGGCGCTACCACTCGCTGGCGCTGCACAATTCAACCCACATCAATCATCTGCCCTACATGGAGTTTCCGCCCACCTGGCCGCTCTATATCCCGAAGGACATGCTCGCGAATTGGTTTGAGTTCTACGCCGATGCGATGGAGATCAACTGCTGGACCAGCACCGAGTTTATTGCTGGCGCCTGGGACGAGGCGAGCGGCCGCTGGGCGGCAACGGTTCGGCTCGAGGACGGCAGCCAGCGGATCATGCACCCGCGCCACCTGGTGTTTGCCAACGGGGTCAGCTCCTACCCGATGGTCCCTGAGCTTCCAGGCCTCGATCAGTTCGCCGGCGCCATCATGCATGCCGAAGAGTTTGACACCGGGTTTGCCTGGATGGGCAAGAAGGCGCTCGTCCTCGGCACCGGCAGCAGCGGCAACGACATCGCGCTCGACCTGCACAGCAATGGCGCCGAGACAACGGTGATCCAGCGGGGCTCCACGACCGTCGTTTCCATAGATCCCAGTGCCCGCCTCAACGAGTCCGTTTGGGATGAGGGCGGCTCGCTCGAAGACGGCGACCTGATCGTCGCGTCCGCGCCGCCGGCCTTGATCATCGCGGGCTACCAGGCCGTCACGAAGCGAATGCTCGACCTCGATCGCGAGATGATCGCCGGGCTGAAGAGCATCGGCTTCAAGCATGATGTCGGAGAGGACGAGACCGGGCACCAGATGAAGTATTTCCGCCGCGGTGGCGGATACAACCTCGATGCCGGCAGTTCCGCGCTGATGATCAAAGGCGAGCTGGGCCTGCTTCAATACGATCGGATCGAGCGCTTCGTCGCCGAAGGCGCCCGCCTGACCGATGGCACGACGGCGCCGGCCGACCTTATCGTGCTGGCAACTGGATATTACCCGCAGAAGGAACTGGTCCGCCGCGCCCTCGGCCAGGCGATCGCGGACCGCATCGGCCCAGTCTGGGGGATCGACGACGACGGCGAGCTCAGCAACATGTTCAAGCGCACGCCCCAGCCCGGTCTCTGGTTCATCGCCGGCGGCCTTCCACAATGCCGCATCAACTCGAAATATCTGGCGCTCCAGATCAAGGCAAGCGAACTCGG
>JAYUCA010000533.1:0-2917 GCA_043740535.1 Rhodospirillales bacterium
CGGCCCTCGATCCGGCTTGCGACCGTCGTCAGCATCCGATGGTTGGACGGCACAACGACCCCGCCGGTGTGGCACAGCGCGAAGCAGCCGGTGCCGTACGTCGCCTTCATCATCCCTGGCGACAGGCAGGCCTGGCCGATCAACGCGGCCTGCTGGTCACCGGCCATGCCCGCAACCGGCAACGGCGTGTCGAACAGCCCGGGGGCCGTCACGCCGAACAGCCCGGCATTGTCCCGCACGCCGGGCAGCATACCCCGGGGCACGCGGAACAGCCGCAGCAACTCGCTGTCCCAGCACTGCCGCCGGATGTCGAACAGCAGCGTCCGGCTGGCGTTCGTCGCATCCGTCGCGTGCACCTGGCCACCGGTCAGCCGCCACAGCAGGAAACAGTCGATCGTGCCCGCGGCAAGCCGCCCGGCCTCGGCCGCCTCCCTCGCCCCGCCGACATTGTCCAGGATCCAGCCGATCTTGGTGGCCGAGAAATAAGGGTCCAGCAGCAGCCCGGTGCGCGACTGCACCAGCGGCTCCGCACCGTCCGCCTTCAGCCGGGCACAGGCCTCGGCGGTGCGGCGGTCTTGCCAGACGATCGCGGGATGGACGGGTTGCCCGGTGCCGCGGTCCCAGACGACGACGGTCTCGCGCTGGTTGGCGATGCCGATCGCGGCGGCTGGATGCCGCGCCAACGCGCGGCGCGCCGTCGCAAGCGCGTCTCGCCAGATGTCCTCGGGGTCGTGCTCGACCCAGCCCTGCTGCGGGTAATGCTGCGGCAGCTCCCTCTGCTCCACCGCCAGCGGCCGCCCGGCGCGGTCGAACACGATGCTGCGCGTCGACGTCGTGCCCTGGTCGATCGCGAGCAGCCCCGGTTCAGCCATGATGCGCCTCCATCCAATGCTGCACCCGCGCCCGCTGCCCGGCGTCCAGCCGCAGCCCGAGCTTCGACCGCCGCCACAGCACGTCCTCGGCCGTCCGCGCCCATTCGTGCCGCATCAGATAGCCCAGCTCCGCCGCATGCAGCCCGGCCCCGAAATCCTCGCCCAGGCCGCCGAGATCCGCGGCATCGCCCAGGACATGGTCCAGCCGCGTCCCGTAGGCGTGCGCCATCCGCTCCAGCATCGGACGCGGCAGCCAGGGCCGCCGCGCCGCCGCCGCGTCCAGAAATCCGGCGAAATCGGCCATGTCGCCGCCCGGCAGGGGCACGCTGGCGGTCCAGGGGCCCAGGTTCAGAGCCGCACGGCGATGCGGCTGCGGACGCGGCGGCGACAGCAACGGGATCAGCATCGCCATCGCGTGCTCGGCCAGCCGGCGATACGTGGTGATCTTGCCGCCGAACACCGAGAGCATCGGCGCCGGCGACACCTCCAGATGCAGCTTGTAGTCCCGCGTCACCGCCCGGGCCGACGCCTCGCCGTCGTCCTGCAAGGGCCGCACGCCGGAAAAGGTGTGCACCACGTCGCCCGGCACGACAGCCCGGCGGAATGCGCGGGACACGGCGCGGCAAAGATAGTCCACCTCCGAGGCATCGATCGCGACGGCAGCCGGGTCCCCCGCGAACGGCACGTCGGTCGTGCCGATCAGCGAGAAATCCAGTTCGTAAGGCAGCACGAACACGACTCGCTTGTCGTCATTCTGGAGGATGTAGGCCTGGTTGCCCTGATACAGCCGGGGCACGACCAGGTGGCTGCCCTTGACCAGGCGCGCCTTCGGCCCGGCGTTCTGCCCGGGCTTCCCGGCCCGGTGATGCATCACGTCCGCCACCCATGGCCCCGCCGCGTTGACCACCGCCCGCGCCCGCAGCGTGTCGCCGCCCTCCAGCGTCGCCTCCCATACGCCATCGGCCGCCCGCAGCCCGGTGCAGCGGGTCCGCGTGCGGATGTCCGCGCCCCGCGCCGCCGCATCCATCGCGTTCAGCACCACCAGGCGCGCATCGTCCACCCAGGCGTCGGAATATTCGAATGCCACACGAAACCGGTCCTGCAGCGGCGCGCCTTCCGGCGCATGCGCCAGGTCCAGCCGCCGCGTCGACGGCAAACCGCCGCGGCCGCCGATATGGTCATACAGGAACAACCCCAGCCGCAGCATCCAGGCCGGCCGGCCGGCCCCCAGCGCCGGCAGCACGAAGCGCATCGGCCAGGCGATATGCGGCGCGATGCGCAGCAGCACCGTCCGCTCGGTCAGCGCCTCCCGCACCAGGCGGAACTCGTGCAGCTCCAGGTAGCGCAGCCCGCCATGGATCAGCTTGCTGGACGCGGACGACGTGGCGCCCGCGAGGTCCCCCTGCTCGACCAGCACGACCCGAAGGCCCCGGCCCGCCGCGTCCCGCGCGATGCCCGCGCCGTTGACGCCGCCGCCGATCACCAGCAGGTCGATCGTGTCCATCAGGCTGCTTGGCACAACCGGGCGGAACGGCCAAGGTTCACCGCATGACCGAGCATGCCTTCGAGACCGTCGACGTCTTCACCACGCAGCGCTTCGGCGGCAACCCGCTGGCGGTGTTCCCGGACGGGCGCGGCCTGGACGCCGCCGCCATGCAGCGCATCGCGCGGGAGTTCAACCTGAGCGAGACGACCTTCGTCTTCCCGCCGGCGGACCCGGCCAACACCGCCCATGTCCGCATCTTCACGCCGATGCACGAGCTGCCGTTCGCCGGGCACCCGAACGTGGGCACGGCGCTGGTGCTGGCCGCGCACATGCCGCAGCGGCCGGACCGCATGGTGTTCGAGGAGGCGGCGGGCCTGGTCCGCATCGGCTTCGACTGGTCCGGCGATGCCCCCCGCGCCACGCTGGACGCGCCCCAGCCGCTGCAAATCGGCCCCGAAATCCCGCCCGAGGTGATTGCCGCGTGCACGGGCCTTGCGGTCGCCGACGTGCTCGTCAGCCTGCATGCGCCGGTGGTGGCCGGCGTCGGCACGTTCTTCGT
>JAYUCA010000534.1:0-5157 GCA_043740535.1 Rhodospirillales bacterium
CCCCGAGACCAGCAGCGGCACGTAATCGAGCAGCAGCAACTGCGACACGCGCCACGGGGCATGGATGTCCCACCAGCCGAGCACGGCAGCAGCGAGGCCAAGCCAGGACCAGAGGAAGGCCAGGACGTGGACGAAGCGCCACAAACCGAGGCTGAACACCCCCAGGGCCAGCACGTAGAACACCAGCTCGATCGCCAGGCTCCAGAACACGCCATCGACGCTGCCGATGCCGACATATTCCTGCAGCATCGTCAGGTTGACCAGGACCTGGCGCAGCGTGAAGTGGATCCCCGGCAGGGGGGCGATCCAATACAGCGCCACCGTGACGGCGATCGTGGCCCAATAGGCGGGATACAGGCGGGAGAACCGGCTGACCACGAAGTCCATCGGCGTACGGGCCCGGTCGACCGTCCAGGTGATGACGAAGCCGCTGATCAGGAAGAACCACAGCACCGGCACGACCCCGGCCTCGACCTCGCTGAACCCAGGAAACAGCGGCGTGGCCGGGGTGGGCTTGCCGTCCATGAAGTACGGGTAGCGCAGCACCACGTGGTAGATGACGACCCAAAGTGCAGCGAAACCGCGGAAGGCGTCGAGCGCCTCCAGCCGGGGGCGATGCGCCGCTGGGGACGCCGAAGGTTCGGCTGGCATCAGGCGGCGGTTCCCAGGTGCAGGATCTCGGTCTTGTGCCGGGCGGCGCCGGCCTCGGTGACGGCGTAGCGGCCGTCCGGGCGTGGCGCTGCGAACCCCATGCCGGCGAGGCGTTCCAGGCACGGCCCGTCCTTCAGTCCGTCGGGACGGCCGTCATCGGCCGTCTGCACCAGGCGGTGCAGCGCCGCGCGGCAGCAGCTTTCGAGGTAGGGCTGGTTCCACATGTCCGGACAAGCTACCGGGCGGGCCCGCACTTCTCAAGCGCGTGACGATCGGGCAGACAACCAGGCCATGACCCCAGCCCTCGCCACCGCCGTCACCCCGTTGCTCCGACTGCTCGATGCCGAGCGGGCGCATCGCCTGGCGGTGCTGGCGGTGCGGCTGGGGCTGGCAGGGCACGAGGCAGCGGCGGACGACCCGGCGCTGGCGGTGGAGGCGCTCGGGCTGCGGTTCCGCAACCCGATCGGGCTGGCCGCCGGGTTCGACAAGGATGGGGTGGCGATCCGGGGCCTGGCGCGGCTGGGGTTCGGGTTCATCGAGACCGGCACGGTGACGCCGCGGCCGCAGCCCGGCAACCCGGCGCCGCGGGTGTTCCGGCTTGTGTCGGACCAGGCGGTGATCAACCGCTACGGCATGAACGGGCTGGGGCTCGATGCCTATGTGGCGCGGCTGCGGGCCTTGCCGCGCCGGGCTGGCCGACGGGCGGTCCCCGTGGGGGCGAACATCGGCATCAACAAGGAGGGCGCGGACCCGGAGCGGGATTACCCGGTTCTGGTGGCCGCGGTGTCCCCGTATGCGGACTACGTCGTCATCAACGTCAGCTCGCCCAACACGCCGGGCCTGCGCGACCTGCAGGGGGAGGCACGGCTGCGCACCATCCTGGCCGCGGTGCAGGCGGGGGCGCCGAAGCGGCCGCCGCTGCTGGTGAAGGTGGCGCCGGACCTGTCGGAGGCGGGGCTGGAGGCGGTGGTGGAGGCCTGCGTGACGCATGGGGTGGACGGGCTGATCGTCGCCAACACCACCATCGCGCGGCCCGCGAGCCTCATGTCGCCGCATGCGGGCGAGGCCGGCGGGCTGTCCGGTGCGCCGCTGTTCGTGCCGAGCACGGCAATGCTGGCCCGCGCGTATCGGCTTGCGGCGGGGCGGCTGCTGCTGGTGGGGTGCGGCGGCGTGGCGACGGGGGCGGACGTGCTGGCGAAGCTGCGCGCCGGGGCGCACCTGGTGCAGGTGTACACGGCCTTCGCCTATGCAGGACCAGCCCTGATCGGGCGGATGAAGCGGGAGTTGCTGATGGCGCTGCGGGCCGAGGGTTTTCAAAGCGTCGCGGCTGCCGTGGGAACGGCGCGTTGAGGCATCTGGCCGGCATCGGCGCGCTGATGCCCGGCTATGACGGGCTGATCCTGGACCTGTGGGGCGTCGTGCATGACGGTGTGCGGCCCTATCCGGGGGCACGCGAGTGCCTGGGGCGGCTGCGGGCGGAGGGCAAGCGGATCGTGCTGCTGTCGAACGCGCCGCGCCGGGCCGAGCCGGTGCGGCGTCAGCTGCGGCGGATGGGGATCGAGGACGATCTCTACGACGGGGTCATGACCTCGGGCGAGGCGAGCCACCTGCTGCTGCGCGACCGGCCGGACGCGTGGTCGCAGGCGCTGGGGCGGCAGGTGTTCCACATGGGACCGGGGCGGGACCGGAACGTGCTGGACGGGCTGGACATCGAGATCGTGGAGACGCCGGACCGCGCGAGCTTCGTGCTGAACACCGGCCCGGACGAGCAGGCCGACCAGACGGACCCGTCGACGTTCGACGAGGCCCTGATGGCCTGCGCCGGGCTGGGCCTGCGGATGATCTGCGCCAATCCGGACCTGGAGGTGATCCGCGGCGGCGTGCGGGTGGTGTGCGCCGGAACCTTGGCGATGCGCTACCGCGAGATGGGCGGCGAGGTGCTGGACGTGGGCAAGCCGGACCCGCTGATCTACCGGCCGGTGATGGAGATGCTGGGCTTGGCCCCCGCCCGCGTCCTGGCGGTGGGCGATGCGCTGCGCACCGATATCGCGGGGGCGGCCGCTGTGGGCGTCGATTCGTGCTGGGTGCTGGGCGGACTGCACGGCGAGCACCTGGGCGGCAACCAGGACGCGATCGAGGCGGAGGCGGCACGGGCCGGGCTATCGCCGGTGGCGACGGCGCCGCATTTTGTCTGGGGGTGATGGCTTAGAGCAAGGGCTGGCTTACGCGTGGCCGGCGACGCCTGACAGCAGCAGCGGATCGACGCGCAGGATAGCCATCGCGCGGCGCCATTTGGTCGTGTACTCCGCGTCGAACAGCACGTCGTGCGTGAAGGGCGCGCTGAGCCAGACGTTGTCCTGCATCTCGCGGTCGAGCTGGCCTGGTCCCCAACTGGCGTAGCCCAGCGCCAACAGGCCCTCGCGCGGGCCGCCGCCCATCGCGATCTCCTGCAGGATATCGAGGCTGGCGGTCAGCGCCAGGTCGTCGGCGACCTGCAGGCTGCCGTCGCCGGTCCAGTCGCTGGTGTGCAGCACGAAGCCGCGGCCGTGGTCCACCGGACCGCCTTCGCAGAGACGGATCTGCCGGGCGGGGGGAGTGGGCTCCACATCGAGCTGTTGCAGCAGCGCCTCGAAGCTTGGCTTTGCAAGCGGGCGGTTGAGCACGATGCCCATCGCGCCCTCGTCGGTATGGGCGCAGACCAGGATCACGCTCTGCGCGAATCGCGGGTCGTCCATCGCCGGCATGGCGATGAGGAGTTGTCCTGTCAGGGTGGCGGGCTCGATCATCTGCCTAATGTTGGCGTGTCTGGGCCAAGGGGCAAGCGGGAAGCGTGAGGCAAGCGTGACTCCGGCGCGGCGCGCGGCTACGACTGGAGGCCTTACGACGAAGGACAGGGCTATGATCAAGGTCGGCGACACGATTCCGAGTGCCAAATTGACGGCGGCCACGGCGGAGGGCCCCAAGGAAATCTCCACCGACGAGATCTTCGCCGGCAAGAAGGTGGTGCTGTTTGCAGTCCCGGGGGCGTTCACGCCCACGTGCAGCGCGCGACATATGCCTGGCTACCTGCAGAACATCGAGGCGCTGGCGGCAAAGGGCGTCGACACGGTCGCCTGCATCGCCGTCAACGATGGGTTCGTGATGGGCGCCTGGGCGCGCGACCAGGGCGTGGACGGGCGGATCATGATGCTGGCAGACGGCAGCGGCGCGTTCACGAAGCTGCTGGGACTGGAGCTGGACCTGACGGCCCGCGGCCTCGGGATCAGAAGCCAGCGGTTCGCGATGGTGGCGGACGACAGGAAGGTGACGCTGTTGAATGTCGAACCGCCGGGCGGCTTCGAGGTCAGCAAGGCGGAGACGGTGCTGGCCAGCCTGTAGCCGCGCCCCGGCTTCCTGTCAGGCCGCCAGCGGGGGCAGGCCGCCAGCGGGGTCAGGCCGCCAGCGGCCGGGCAGCATCCGCGCGGAACGTGTCGGCGATGTATTGCGCAAGCGCGTCCGCGACGGGTTGCCGGGCGTGGGCGCCGCGAAGCAGCAGGATGCCGAACTCCGGCAGCGCGGGCATGCCTTCGTCGGCGCGCATCACGCGAAGCCCTTCCGGCAGCCACGTGGTGGGTGAGACGGTGACGGCGAGCCCGGCCATGACGGGCGCCAGCGTGCCCATCAGCGTGCCGGCCGAATACGCGACCCGGTAGGCGCGGCCCACGCTGTCCAACGCCCGCTTGGCCGAAAGGCTCCAGGTGCAGTGCTCGCCCACAGCGAGCGCCATCGGCATCGGGTCCTGCCGGTGCGGCGCGTATTGCGTCGACGTGACCCACGACAGCGGGCCACGCCATACCTGCACGGCAGGCCAGCCCGGCGGTTCGTGCCCCTCGGAACAGAGCGTAAGGTCCAGCTCGCCCTGGTGCAGCCGCTCCACCAGCAGGTGGCTCGGCAGGCAGAGCACGTCGACCTGCACCGAGGGATGCCGTTCGGCGAAGCGGCGGAGGATCTGCGGCACGTAGCGCAGCGCGTAGTCGTCCGGCGTCGTTCTTCGGGACGCGCGGCATCGGAGAGCTCCTGAGCCGGGTCGGCGCGCTGCTCATCGCGCGTGAATCGTTCACGCGCTTGTTCCTCGCCGGCTTCGACGTGCTCCTGGTCTTTGCCTACGCAACGGTGATGCTGCTCTTCGATGCAAGGCTCGGCGGCGTCGTCGTCGGTCTCTACGCGGTCATGACGCTCGCGACGCTCCTCGGCCGCGATCGGATCCGTAGTGCGACTGCCAAGCGCCTCATCGCCGCGGGCAGGGTTCAGTCCGCGCTGGTCCAGGCCTTCGCCGATCCCGAGATACCGAAGGCCTTCCGCGCCGAGTCCGTCCTCGTGGACCGTTACACCGCCGCGCGTGCGCGCGAGCTCGCGGGGCGGGCGGAGGGAGAGCGCGCGCTCGAGCCGTCGAAGTACGCGCTCGGCATCGCGGAGGGGCTCAGCGCCGCGCTCGTTCTCTGGCTCGGAGGACGTGCGGTGCTCGAC